>NZ_JBQCVL010000006.1:0-140505 GCF_051958425.1 Neisseria sp. P0013.S005
AGTGGAGTACGGCTTGGTATTTGAAGTGTAATGTATATTTGCTCATAAAAAAACTGCACCTTGTGAGTTGGAGGGGGGATGTCCAACTTTTGGGGTGCAGTTCAAAGCTTTCAGACGGCCTTTAATCTGGTTAACTCAATTAAACGCAAGCATCCCCTATAATCCGCTTGTTTTTATCCTTCAAATGAAAGACTCGCCATGATCAAACCTGTTATCCTCAGCCTCGCGGCCGCAACTGCTTTGGCCGCCTGCTCCGCTTCTGAAAAACAAGAATCTCCTAAGATCGGCATGTCCAATCCGGCTTCCGAATTCTGCGTCAAACAAGGCGGCAAATCCGAAATCAAAAAAGATAAAGACGGTGGCGAATACGGCGTGTGCCACTTGCCTAACGGTACCGTTGTTGAAGAATGGGAATATTTCCGTCAACACAACAAATAATTGCTCAATCATATAAAAGGCCGTCTGAAACCAAGTTTCAGACGGCCTTTTTCTTTTAAACAGCGATTATTTTACTTCCAGTTTGGTTACGCCGCCCATATACGGTTGCAATGCAGCAGGAACATTAATGCTGCCGTCGGCATTTTGATGGTTTTCCAATACCGCCACCAAAGTACGGCCGACAGCCAAGCCTGAGCCGTTCAAAGTATGCACCAAACGGTTTTTACCGTTTTCATCTTTGAAACGCGCCTTCATGCGGCGAGCTTGGAAATCTTCGCAGTTGGAACAGCTGGAAATCTCACGATAAGTATTTTGCGCAGGAACCCAAACTTCCAAGTCATAGGTTTTGGTTGCACCGAAACCCATGTCGCCGGTACACAAAGTAATCACGCGGTAGGGCAGTTCCAACGCTTTCAAAATATTTTCAGCATGGCCGACCATTTCTTCCAGCGCTTCGTATGATTTTTCTGGATGAACGATTTGCACCATTTCCACTTTGTCGAATTGGTGTTGGCGAATCAAACCGCGCACGTCTTTGCCGTATGCGCCCGCTTCGGAACGGAAACATGGAGAATGCGCAGTCAATTTCAACGGCAAATCGCTGCCTGCCACGATGCTGTCGGCAACAGTATTGGTCAGCGTCACTTCGGCGGTCGGAATCAGATATTGCGTTTTTTTGCTCTCATCGCCGCCGCGAGTAACGTGGAACAAATCTTCTGCAAATTTAGGCAGTTGACCCGTACCTTGCAGGGTCAGATCGTCCACGATGTAAGGCGTGTAATGTTCGGTATAGCCGTGTTTCAGCGTGTGCGTGTCCAGCATGAACTGAGCCAAAGCGCGATGCAGACGGGCGATTTGGCCTTTCATCACGGTAAAGCGCGCCCCGGACAGTTTTGCACCACCTTCAAAATCCAAACCCAAAGGCTCGCCCAAATCAACATGATCTTTGATTTCAAAGTCAAATTTGCGCGGCGTGCCCACTTTGCGGACTTCAACGTTTTCAGTTTCATCTTTACCGGCAGGTACGCTTTCGTGCGGCAGGTTCGGAATGGTCAACAACCACGCGTCCAATTCTTTCTGAACGGCATCCAAATCAGCGACAGCCTGCTCCAAATCCACTTTGATTTGGGCAACCTGATCCATTGCAGCTTGAGCCTCTTCATGTTTACCTTGGCCTTTCAACGCGCCGATCTGTTTGGAAATACTGTTGCGCGAAGCCTGCAACTCTTCTGTTTTCACTTGAACGGCTTTACGTTGTTCTTCCAAAGCGTTGAAACGCGCGGTATCAAACTCGTAACCGCGGGCGGCCAAACGTTCGGCGACTGCGGCGGTATTGCTGCGGAGCAATTGGATGTCTAACATTGTTTTCTCTCGTTAAGATTCAGAATGGCATTATTGTAAACCAATTTAAAGATATTTTCACAGCGACAGGCCGTCTGAAAACAAAAAACGCCCCTGCAAAAAGCAGGAGCGTTTTTTAAGAATTCTGGCACGCCCACGGGGATTCTTGATTTATATTAAAAACAAAATATTATCATGACTACATTGCAATAATAAACAGAGCAACCCCAAAACCGCGCCAACAATCAGAAAAAACCAAACTAAAAATTTAGAACTTGTTGCACTGTTGCCCATCCGCAAAAACACAACAAAAATGTTTCGTTTTCGCTTGCAAATACAACATTTCTGTTGTATTATATCCTTACTGTATAAGAAAGGAGGTAGAGATGAAATACAGTGAATTTAAGAAATGGTTAAAGGCTCAAGGCGTTGAGTTCACAACACAAAAACGCGGAAGCCACCAAAACATCAGATTAGGAAATAAAACTTCGGTTTTCCCAGACCACGGCAGCAAAGAAATCGGTTCGGGTTTAGTTAGAAAAATCAAGAAAGACTTAGGTCTTAAATAATAGGAGGTAGCCCGAAAGGGCTGCCTTGCAGACAGAAAAGTAAGAAAAACAAAACGGAGGTAAATACTATGTTAGCTTATCCCTATATTTTAACCCCGGACGACAACGGCACATTTTTAGTAACCTTTCCGGATATTCCGGAGGCGGCGGCGGTAAGCGAAGATGAAGAGAGCGCGGCGATTGAGGCGCTGGACGGGCTGCTTTGCGCACTGGACGGATACTTTGAAGACCGTCGGGCTGTGCCCCTGCCTTCAGAGCCTACCGAAGGGCAGCCTGTTGTAGCACTGCCGGCGCTGGAAACAGCCAAAGTGCTGCTGCTCAACGAGATGGTCAGCCAAGGCGTGCGCAAGGCGGAAATGGCACGGCGGCTAGATGTGCACATGCCGCAAATTGACCGCTTATTCGACCTGCGGCATAATACTAAAATAGACTTTTTGGAAAAAGCCGCCTCGAAGCTCGGTAAAAGTCTAAATATTAGCTTCTCGTAAATCCTACTTTCTTATACAGTGAAAATTAAAGGCTACCTGAAAATTCAGGTAGCCTTTTTTTTCAGGTAGCTTGAAATCAGAACAACTGCCCTTGCGCCAGTGCGTGCTCGATGCGCTGGCAGGCAATATCAAAGTATTTCGGCTCGCGCTCGATGCCGATAAAGCGCCGGCCGCGCTGTAAAGCCGCTACGCCCGTGCTACCTGTGCCCATAAACGGGTCAAGCACCAAATCGCCCGGCGCGGATGCGCTGGCAATAGCCTTGTACATCACATACAGCGGCTTTACCGTGGGATGGTCAAAGGGATTTTTTTCGACGTTGCCCACCACAAAGCGGGTTTTGCTCTCCCAAATGTGGCGGCGGTAGGCGTGCACCATGTATTCCGTGTCCGGCAGATAGGTGCCGCAGGTGAGCGGTGTGGGATTTTTCTTGTTCCAGGTAAGCAGCATCCAATTCAGGTTTTGGTTTTTCGCTTGGTTGATAATATCCACAATTTGGCTTTTTGCACAAAACACAAACCAATTCTCAAACCGGTCAAGCAAGCCAATATCAAAACCACCATCCAAATGCTTGTTGATGTCGGCCATATATTTACGCTGCCCACCCAAATTCCCGCCACTTGCCTGCATTAAATACGGCGGATCGGAAATCAGCGCATCCACCTTGTTTTCAGCCAGTACCGCCGGCAAAAGGCCGGAGCAATCGCCCAGGTAGAGCGTTGCGCCGGCAAAATCTCGTTTTATAATTTTATCCATAACCATATCCGCCCTCCGTGCAATAGGGCGGCCTCAACCGCCCTCCGTGCAATAGGCTATTTGTCCGTCATCTTGGACACCACGCGCCCATACACCTGCCATTCGGCCAGGTCGTTGCGCTGGGTGTCGGCTATTTCTGCCAATCCTGCATATTCTTTTGCGCAGTGTCCGAATAGCTGCCAGCCTCGGGCAGCGGCTTCATCAACCGCGCCGGCGGTGCCGGCGGCTTGGGGCAGGGAGCGACTACGGGCAGCGGCGTAGGCGCGCACGCGCTCAAGCTCGCCGCGCAGATTATCCACAGCAATTTTTGCATTTTCTCTTTCCTTTTCCACTTCGGCCTGCGCGGCAGTCAATGCCGCCTGCGCCTGCCTTTCTTTTTCCAATACTGCACCGGTTTGCTTCGCCAGTGCTTCGGTTTGCTGTTTCTTCAGCTTGGTCTCGGCAGCACGGTGGCCCGCGCTGTAGCGCTGCTCACCGTACCAATATTCACCGCCCACCACCGCCGCCAGCAGGGCGGCAATGGCAAGCGGTTTCCAATATTTCACAATCCACATTTTTTTACTCTTTCTGCGGCTCGAGCCGCCCCAAAAACTGCCGATAGTTGCGCAATTCGTGCTCCGCATGGCGGGCGGCATAGGCATCACCGATGGCCTCGGCATCGGCCAGCGCCGCCTCCTGCTCGGCAATCATGCGGCGCACCTAATCGGCTGTATACTATGCCTCGCTCTCGCCCTGTTTGCCGGTGGCATCCACCAGCGGCAGCTCGTAGCGGACGGCGGTAGGCTCGGATTTAACGCACTGCTTATCGCGCCAGTAGCTCGGCCACCAAAAGCTCAATTCCGCCGCGTTAAACGGGATGATGCTCACGCGGTTGCCTTGGTTGCCAGCAAGCCCCATCAGGCGGCCTTGTCTGTCTTTGCCAACGATAAACATCACATGATTGCCGCCGGTGCGTTTTTTGACTGCCAGGCAGCCATAGGCCGGCTTGCTCAAGCGGGTAAGGTAGCACTCATCCGCCCACGCGCCCGCGCGATACCATTGCGGCACGACAAAGCGATCAGCTTCGCCCAAGCACATACCGGCAAACAAGCCGCACCACGCCACCTCATCGTTTGCCCACCAGGCTTTCTCTTCGCCGTTGTAGCCGCCGAACTTTTTCAGCCAGCTTAGGATTTCCGGGTTGTGTTGCTGGCCCGGTATCTCACGCAAGCCCAAGTGGCTTTTCGCCTTGGCAATCCACGGCAATTCGGTTTGTTTCGTCATTTTTAACCTCCAAACAAAAAGCCCGCGTAATAGCGGGCAGAAACGTAAGTTATTGATTTTTCAAGCTAGACTTATTTCAGTTATTAAGGATTACTTAATAACTGGTTTTCAGGTAGCCTGAAGATGGCTATAATGCACCCCAATAACTCCCCTAACCATGCCGGCCTACGCGGTCGGAGCAACACGGTTAGGGGCTATCTTTTTTCAGGTAGCCTGAAGTAATAACCGCCGCGTACCCGGATACAGCGGGCAGAGGCGGCGGTCGTCAAACTATTCCGGCGGCGGTGGCGGCTCGTCATCATCCGCAACCACCACCGGCGGCTTCTCGGCGGCAGGCTGGCGGTGGTAGCCCAGCTTGCCCAGCACAAAATCCAAAATGCCGCCCGCCGTATCGGGCGAGAGAGCGCGCGCCGAATCCAGCAGCACATCGCACATCGTCCCGGCCAGTATCCCCACCATCAATGCCAAGCGCGGCATATCCTTGGGCGTGAGGTCGTCCACCACCGCCAGCGACAAAAACAGCGCCGCAATCAGGTCGCCACACTTAGCCGAGGTACTTTTATCTTTGGCACGCATCGACACCCGCAGCGAGCCGACAAACGCGCCCACCACCGCCAGCAGCGTTTTGCTGGCAAAAAATCCCGCAAGCAAATCATTCACGATGCCTTCTTTCCGGCCGTCTGCGCAGCCTGTCTCTCATCACGCAACATATCCTGCAAATGCTCGCCCACCAGCCAAACCGCCAGGCTCCAAATGCCGAATACATAGCCCACCACCTGCGCCGCCAGCGTATGCCACACCCAAAAACTGGTTGCCAGCAGCAGCCAAATCAGCGGCGTAATCCGCAGCGCACCCACCCCTACCGCATGGCTGCGCGGACTGCTGCTCCACATCGACCACGCCGATAGCAGCGCCAACAGCAACAACAGGAGCACCACAAACCAGCGCGGCAATTTGGTGAGCCCCGTCCACAGCGGCAGCGAGCCAAAACCGTTTACGCCGAACACCCAAGCCCAAACCAGCAAAAAGCCGATATTGACGATTTGCAGCGCCCGCGTGCCCGTGCCGAATACCCAGCGCCGCGCTGAATCCGGCAAAAAGCGCAGATTCCACAACCAAGACAAAGCCGCTTTCGCGTATCTGCAAAAGCGGCAGGAAGTCAAACGGTTATACCAAGCTTTTGCTCGCTCAAACATGACAGTCTCCTTTAAAAATAGCGGCTAAATCATTGGGACTAAAACGCCAGCTTTCGGGTAGCCCCAAAGCCGCGCCCACCCACTCGCTGCAAAACCAACGGCGGCGGTTTTCAGGTAGCCCGAATATCACACCGAACGCGCCGAGCAGGTCATAACCTTGGCCTTGGGTTCGTGACCACAGGGTTTTCAGCCGCCCGTCCACGCTATCCGGCAGCGGGATTAAATCCCAGTTGGCAGACGGCAGCGGCATCACTTTACAGCGTACGCCGCCGTCCCGGATGGAGGCGGAGTAGCAGGTATAAACCGATGCCTGAGTATGTTCGCGCACCGCAATCTCGCAGTGGCTGTACCGCCCGCGTGTCAAAACACGGGTCAGCCCATCGGTAAACCGTGCCGCCCACACGCGCCAGCCTGTACCGTCGCGGCGGCCTTTGTACAAGGCCAGATAGATTTGATGATTATTCATTTGCCCACCACCTGTAATTTGTCGGCAATCGGTTGGATTTCAGCCAAAATCTCTGCCGTCCTTTTATCCACCTCAGCAGCGGTTTTTAGGTCTTTCAGCTCAAGCTTCCGCATCCGCAGTACCCCAAGTTTGCCCAGCACCATGCGCAAGTTGTCGGCTTGGGCGATGATGATGTCGGTCGCTTCACACGCCGTCTTGCCTGCCGGCTTGGCAAAGGCGGCCACCTGTTCCGGGGCTTCGCCTTTGCAGCCGCCCGCCTTGTAGTCGCGCGCTTGCTGTTCGCGCAATTTATATTCAGCTTCGAAGCGGGTAACGTGGTGGTATGCCTGCTCTACAACGTCATTGATGGCAGCCGTGCCTTTGTCGATGGCTTCAGCCAGCAGTTGCGATGCAGCGGCCTTGTCTAACACCCACTCCTTTCCGTTCCATTGGTGCAGATGGCTGGGCGCTGGGAGTGTTAAAACCGGCATGCCGTCTTTGCCAGGCATAATCACTTGCCCTTGCGATTGCCCGGCCAACAGCGCGGCGTGCTGCTCGGGGCTAATCTCTACCGCATCTTCAGGTAGCCTGCTGTGGATTTGGTCGTCGAAAAACGCCTGATTGGATTTTGAGTAGTAAATAGTCATGATTTAACTCCCTTTTTAATGACCAATTGCCAGCCAATTCACGATTCGCCGCCCGAATATGCCGTTTTCAGACACAGTTACCGAGCAGCCAGTCTGACTGATTTTGCCGACATGGGCGGACAGCACGTTTGCTCCACCGGCCACGTTGCCCCAAACCGCGCTGACCTGCACATTTAAACAGGCTGTCGGAAAACTTATCGGAAATAAAACGGTGGCAAACACGTCGTTATCTACTTCCACGTTTCCCCACTGGATAATCAGCCCACCGGGAATTTTCAGGTAGCCTGAAGCAGATTTTTTGGAGGCAAACAGTCTGCCCACTACCGCTTCGATGGTGTCACTTAAATCGGTAATCTCGGCGGCACGGTGGGTGTGTCCCTTGTCGGACTTGTTTTGCAGCCCGGCGGCCAGCGTGGCGGCATCCAGCACACCGGCATTGGTAACCTTGCCGTATGCCTTAACCCACATCACCACGTCGTCCAGGCTATTTTGAGCCTTTATACACAATACCATCGCAATGGCTTTGGGGCGCACTTCGTCAGCCACCGGCACGCTGCGTGAGGCATCAAACGTCAGATAGTTATAACCTTGGCGTCGACCGTCACCATCGGAGGTGTAGGCGCTCGGTGAGCCTTCGCCGCCGAACACTCCATTCGGGTCTTTCGGGCCGATACCTAGCGAGCCATTGTCGTCGCCGCAGAACGATGTTTTGCCCTTGATATTGCGGATGGCGTCGCCCTGCTGTGTGCCAACTGTGAGGCCGCCCGCAGCGTTGCGGATAAAGCGGTCTTCGGCCTTGGGCACCGCATCGATTGAGCCGTACTGCGCCACCAGCTTGCGGTACAGCTCGGGATAGGCGGCCTGCGTGACCTTGACAGCAATCTCGTCGTACTTAATCCAGCCGTCCGGGATGTCCGCAACCGGGAAGTAGGCGGTCATGCCTACGTTGGAGCGCGTGAGGTTGGGCAGCTTGTTGCCACCCAATACGCGGTATAGGTCGGGATAGGTAGATTGATTAAAGGTGCTGCCGTCGGCTTTCAGGTAGCCTTCGGGGTTGGTGACGGCGCGCGGAAAGCCGATTACTGCGCCTACGGGCAGGCCTTTGCCGCCGGCCTGCTCGTCGATTAGTTTTTTCAGGGCGGCAAGCAGCTGGTCGCGCTTATCGGGATTAAGCGCCACACCCGCGCCCTCAATCACATTACAAATCTCCTCCTGCACATGGTTGCACCATTCGGCGTTAAACGCCGTAGGCAGCACGCCACGCGGCAAATCGCCGTTTCTAAAACCTGCTTTGCCGTTGCCGAACAGGTCGGCAACGGCGGAAGAAGTGGAAATCCGCTGCATAATCAATCGCTCCTAAACATATTTAAAAATCAGATAAGTGTGCGCCGGTTTAAGCCTGTTGAGCACGCACTCAATAGCGCTGCTTTGATACAGCTGCAGCGGGCTGTTGCAATCATCGTTGCAGTTGGCCGGTCGGTGGTCTCCGCTGCCGCGCAACGATACCGCCCAACAATAGCTGTCATTGTCGGAGTACAGCGCGGCATTGCAGTCATCATTGCAGGTGGCCGGGTAAAACTCGGTGATTTCCGCCTGTGGTTGCCCGGATACGCGCAACAGGTGCAGATAAAACGCCTTGCTTTGCGCCCCGCCGCCTGCCAGCCGCGCTACCAGCGCCATGCGCCGCGCCTGAATATCGCCGGCTGCCGCTGCGCTGCATTCATCCGGCAGCCCGGCAGTAGCCTCCCACTCCGGCAATGTTTCGTATGCGCCGTATGGCGTGGCTTCCGCCAGCAGTTCGGTGGCGCGTTGCTCAATACGGGCTAGCTCTAATGCCAGCGCCGCAATAAAATCGGCCAGCGCCGGGTCGGATTCGGTTGCCCAGGCGCGGCCGGTGGGCAGCAGCGCGGTAAGTTGGCTGCGGTAGGCAGCCTGCCTGATGCTTAAGTCCACGAGATACCTCCCAGCACCGCGATTTCGTCTTGCTCACACACCACATCCGCTGTGGGCGCAAGCAACATATGGTGTGTTTCGCCCGCCGCCAAACTAACCGCCTCGCTGATGCGCGAGATACGGATAACCGAGCCCAGCGAAGCTTCGCGCCGGTAAAACAGACGCAGTGAGTTTTCCACCGCCTGCCGCACAGCGGCGGTATCGGGATACACTTTGATGCGGTGCGCCACGGTTTTCAGGCGCGGCGCGACGACCGACACCCGCGCCGTTACCGGACGCAGCAGCTCTAAATGCTGCCGTACCGCATCCAGCAGCGTGCTATTGGGCACGATGTTGTCGCCGCCTGCCACATACACCACCACGTGGTTAATCTCGCCGCTGTTTGGCTTAACCCAAGCGCGGGCAATACCCGGCACCTCGAGCGCCCAGCGGATATAGTCCGCTACACTGCCGCCCATCGGCGGGTTGCGGATGCGCTGCAGTAAGCGTTCGCGCAGCTCTTCGTCGCTTTCTGCCGCTGCGCCGCCGGAGAGACCGCCACTATCCACCGTGGCCATGCCGCCGCTGTGGCGCAACACTGCCCCGGCGCTGGCGTTGCCTGCCGGGCCCGGCTCCAACGCATCCAGCTGCACTGTATTGCCTGCTGCCGCGCGCACCGAATAGCGCACACCGTCTTCACGCCGCAGCTCATCACCCACCAAAGGCAGGCTGCCCGACACAGTGGCCTGTCCGCTGGCAAACGCCGCAGGTTTGCGTGGCACGGTAAGCCAGGTGCGCGCGTGGCGGTCGAGTTCATCGCCGGCGGCCGTGATTGGCAGCATTTGTTGAGCAATCCAATCCAAATGCCCGTGCAAGAGGTGCGATGCCGCGCCCAAAGCTGCGCCGAATACCGATGCCACATCACCTTCCTGCGGGTGCGGGTAGGGCGAGAGGCGGCTGCTGATGTCCAATTCCACCCGCCGGCACAATTCCGGTAGGCTTGGTCGTTCAAACGCCATGATTTACGCTCCACAAATAATCAAAACGGCGGATTTCTCCGCCGTCTTTTTCGATTTCGATATACAACATCGCGCAAGTGAGCGTGTGCCGCTCCGCCCGCACCCGCACTGCCGCTGCGATTTTTTTTTCTGTGAGCCAGGCGAGCGCCTCGGCGGCATATTCCTCCGCCCGCAGCAAGGTGTCGGCAGTAATTTTCTGCCGTTCCAGCAGCCACAGCCGCGAGCCGATACGGCGCGGACGGAAGCTATCGCCCCACCAGCCGCGCTTGTCGCCGTCTCCGCCGGGCAGTACATCGTCGTTTTCGGCACGCCGGTCGGTGCCCAGGCTCATCCATACTGCCGATTTAAGCCAATCCACCCCGGCAAACAACAGGCGGCAGCCGCCGTCTGCTTGAGGCATCAGTCCCAGCATAATGCTTACTCCATTTGTTCGTTCGGCTGGTCGGTATTGCCGCCGCCGTCGTTTTCGTGGTGGGTGTGGCGGTTAAACAGCGCGCGCATCAAGCCCATGCTAAATTTGCCGCCTTGGTCTTTCACGTCTTGGGCAAACACCGCCGATTTGGTGCCGTTTACTTCGCCGTCCAGCGTAATTTTCGGCGCTTTGATGGTGGCTGATGTTTTGGCATTAACCTCAAACACAGGGGTCTCTATCACGCATTTGTCTTTGTACAGCGTGATGTGATGCCCCCATAGGTTGTAAACCGCCGCCTCACCCTCGGCCAGATTGTTGCGGCGCGTGCCCTTGTGCTCGGCGCACAAGGCAATCGGGTGGTCGTGGTTTCCCGCCACAAATACCACCACCGCCTCGCTGCCCACCGGCGGATGTGCCGAAAAACCGAATGGCTGGAACAGCTCCACCTCGTCATGCACATCGCCCGCCTGCGCCTCTAGGGTAACGGTTTGCGTGGCGGCGGCATCGTTAATTAAATTTAAAATCGCGCGGCCGATCATGTTTTTCAGCGCCTGCATTATGATTTTCCTCTTTCAAAGTTTCCGGGTTTGTAATTGCCTTGCGCATCGGGTTTGATCACCAGCACATCGCCGGATACCGCGTTTTGCCCCTTACCCTGCCGCCCGCGTTTGCCGCCACTGCGGCCTTTACCGCCACTGTGGCCTTTACCGCGTGCGGGTTTGGCGGCGGTGTTGCGGTTGGCTTTTTCCGCTGCTTCGGGCGATGGCAGCAGCGCTTCCGGGCGGATTAGCTCGATTTTGGTTATCTCGCCCGAATCATCGTAGCCGTACTCGACCGCCGAAATCAGCAATTCGCCCTGTACTGCCAGCGTAGCCGCTTCCACTTGTGCCCGCTGGTTGATGTCCCACAGCTGGCCATTGTGCTGCGTCCAGCCCGCCACTGTGCAGGATAGCTGAGTGCTTTTCGCTTCGCGCACCTGCTTTTCCCATTCCGCCTGCCGCCGTGCCATCTCGGGCGTAGCCTGCCCGTCGGCGGATTTGGCAAACGGCCGGTGGCGCTTGATGGCCTCATCCTTAACTGCAGAGCGCACATGAGCCGCCGCCTTGCCGTGGTCGTTGTCTTTGCCCGCCCGCTGGCCGGTGATGGTGTATTCTGAAAACCGCTCCGAATAATCGTAATCGGCCGTGCCGGATTTGATGTTGCCGCCTAAAACCAGCGGCGTAGCCGCCTGTTGTGCTCCGGCATGGGTCAAAACCAATGCGCCCCGTGCCTGTACCAGCAAAATACCGGCGATTTTCGCCGCCCGTTCCAAGGCTTTAAATACCGTTTCGCCCGGCTCGGTTTTAAACACCGCCAGCGGCTTGCCCGGCTCGGTCTCCAACACCACCTCGATACTAAACGGCGCACACAGCTCTTTAGCCAAGTCCAAAATCGACACATTACGCCATTGCTTCACGGCAGCGGCGCAATCCACCAAATCGCCGGTTTTATCCCGTCCGGCCACGGCAATGCTGTGGCTGCTGTCCGATACATCGAGCGTGGTTTTGTCGATATAGCCCTTAATCACCACCTGCCCGGCCACCCGCACTTCGCACTCGTCGTTCGGGCGGATCGGCCAATGTATTGCCTCGCCGCCCACGTTTTCGGTGCACTCGATGTTAAATGCACCAGCAGCAGTGCCGATGCTACGGCTGATGGATACGCTCGTCCAACCGCCGTACAAAACGCCGTTTACCAATAGCTCGATAGCCATTTACTGCTCCTTAATCCGACAACACCCGCAGCGGGCGCACCGGCATAAAGCCCGGATGCGCGACCGGGTTATGCCGCAAAATCTCGCTGCTGCGCCGCGCATCGCCGTGCAAGCGATAAGCCAATACCACCACCGGCAGCGGGCGCTGCGGGGTGTAATCCACTAGGCGCGGCAGTTCGTTTTCCGTGTCCGGCAAAGCCTGCACGATAGCGGCGCGCAAATCCTGCGCCGCTGAAAATGCCGAATCCGGCAGCTGCGGCGCGAGCTCGTCTAACCACGCCAATAGCAGGCGGCGCAGCGCCACCGCCTCATCCAGCGATTCAAACAGCGGGGCGGCGGCCGCCTTCGGCGCAATGCGGCTGGATGGTTGGTTGCTGCCGCCACCGAAATTGCCACCCGGCTGCGGCAGCTCGATATGCACATCATCCGGCCGCACAACCGCCGTGGCCGCAGCCGCATTTAAAGCCGCAGCCTCAAACAACACCTGCACCGCCTGCCGGTTGGATTCGGCACGCTGATACGGCGTAGGGTTGGCTGGCAGCCCGCGCGATACTTCGCGCTTCCCTGTGCGAAACGCCTTGGCCAGCCCCATAATGCCGCCCAAAGGCTGGCCGAAGCTGCCGGTTAAATCGGTAAACAGTCCGATGATGCGGCTACCCAACACCGCCGGTGTTGCCGATAGCTCGCCCACCGCATCCAACAACTGCCGCACCTGCCGCAAAAACGGCGATTGTTTGGACAAATCCAGCAGACCGCCCACCGTAGTCAGTCGCTGGATGCGCTCGTTGAGCGCCTGCAGATTGTCGCGGCTTAAAAAATCCGGCAAGCCGTCCAAATCAAACCACTTGCCGAAGGCTTCGGCCAGCTGCCCGTCCAGCGTATCCGCCGCATCCAACAGGTTGCCTGCCGGGTCGGATTCCGCCGCCGGATAGCGGCTCTCGCCCGCCTCCACAAAGGTTAAATCAAACACCGCCATGCCGCCGGCTTCGCCGCTCTCGCTCACGCTTACCGCTGTGCATACCACGCGCAGCGCACCGAAATACGGGTGCACCAACTGGCCGGGCCCGGGAGCGTTTACCGCATCCAGCAGCGCATCACGGGCTTGCTGGTAGTCCTTGCCCACCACAAAGCCGCGCAGCGTAAAACCCCGTGCCTTCGCGCCGAGGTCTTCCACGTAGGGCTTGTCGCGGCCTGGGTATTCGTGTACCACCACCCGCCGACCCTGCTCGCTACTGTGCGCTTCCACGCCGAATGCCGCCTGTTTAAAAGAGGCCGGCCGCAGCCTGTCTTTCCACGCCATTTTTTTGCTCCTAAGTTGCCAGGCTGTAACCTTGCTTAGTGCTCAACTGCACGCCGTTGCTGGCCCGAGCCTGCATCCGCGTGCCGCGCGGCACATTGCTGTGGTCAATATGTACCGCCACCTTATTCAGGTTTTGCGTTTTACCCACCAGCGCACCTGCAGGGCCCGTACCCGGAGCCGCCGCGCCATCGCCGCCGCCGAACACCGAACGCACCGTATTGCCCAGTGATTCCAACTTGTCCAATGCCCACTGCAGCTTTCCGCGTATCCAGTCCCACACCCCTGCAATATAGCCTTTCAGCGCCTCAAAACCGCCGCGCATCAGGTTGAGCGGTGAGAAGCCGGACAACACCCCGCCGATGGCGGAAAGTGCGGCAACAAAGGTTTGCCGGATTTGCGGCCACACCCCTTTCAGGTAGCTCCACACCGCCGTCATCGACTGGATCATCCAGCCCACCGGCGTAAAATTGAGAAATAAGTTGCCAAGCGCCTCAAACGCCGAAGCACACAGCTCCTTAATCAGCTCCCACGCCACGGCAAACGCACCCGACACTTCATCCCACAATCGGCTGAAATAGGCGCCGATGTCGTCCCAGTTGCGCCATATCACATATACCAAACCGGCAAACGCCGCCACCAGCCCGATAATCCACGTGAGAGGATTAGCCAGCAGCGCAGCGGTAAAGCCCCAAATCGCAGGAAGCGCGCCGATTAAAGCCACTGCCAGCGAGCCTACCGCCCACGCCGCATTCACAAACGCCGCTACCAGCGGCAGGGATAGAATCGCCGCCACCACCAGCATTGTGTTGCCAAAGCCGCCGAGATAGTTGTTGATTTCGTTGAATTTGTCGTATAGTTTGGTACCAAATTCCCACGCTTTTTCAAACGCGGTTACCAAGTTTTTGCCGATGCTTTCGGCCAGTTTTTGCAGGCTACCGTCTTGCGCCATCGCATCGATTTTTTCCAACAGGCCGCGCAGCTTATCCTGCAAATAGCTAAACACGCCCGAATCGGCGATCATCAGCTTAAAGCGCTCCCAGTTGTCCGAGAGGTTGGACATCATGCCGCCCCAAGTATTGGACAGCTTGTCCATCGCCCCACCGTATTTTTCGTTCCAAATGGTTTGCAGGGTGGCGCGGATTTGTTCGCGGTTGTTCTTGTCTGCCATCGCCCGCATCTGGCGGCCGCTTTTGTCGGTGTATTCGTAGATGATGCGGTTGCCCTGTGCCGAGGCCTTAATCCCAAACTCTTTCAGGCGCTCGTTTTGCCCGGTCATGGCATCGGCAATCGCCTCCACCGTCTGCATCAGCGGCTTGCCCATACCGGCAGCAGTATCGCCCAGTGTGGTCAGCAGCCCGTCTTTAATCGGGTCGAGGCCGTAGGATTTCAGCTTCACAAAGGCTTCGTTCACTTCGCTCAATTCGTATGGCGTTTTCGTTGCGAACTCGCTTACCCACGCCATCGACTGCCTGGCTTTTTCACTGCTGCCTTCGATGGTTTCCAGCACGCTACGGTAGCGCTCAAATTCGCTGGCGGTATCCACCACGCCCTTAACCATAAACACCGCGCCAGCAGCCAGCACCGCCCCGGCCGCCGCATAATGTTTCAGGGTGGCAGTGGCCTGATCGGTAGCCCGCGACACCTGCGCCATTGCCCGCCCCACGCGCCCGTTATTCAGCGCGCCGAAACGTTCGCGGATGGTGCGCAAGGCGCGGCTGGCTCGGTCTTGTACGGTTACTTCGATTTCGGTTTTTGCTCTAGACATTTTGCTACCCCATAAAAAAGCCGCCCGAATATCAGGCGGCCTGTAGCTAATCTTTTATAGTTTGTATATATAAATCAAATAAATAATAAGGAATATCGCGCGGCTCGATTACTTCCCCTGTGGCGAGGTTGATAAAATCCAGTATCATCAGATACGCAAACCCGCGAAGGGAGGGCGGTTCGCCGCACCATGCCTCCACTCCGCCGACACGGCGGTCTTGTGTGAAACGGCGTATTGCAACATCATGGTAATTCCAGCTGAATCTCGTATCTTTATATAAAATCCTAGCCTTCAATTCAAGGGGTAGGATTTGCGGCAGTTCCCGATCATAAAACCGGGTCAAAACCACCTCATCCATCTTAAATTCCGCAGTTGCCTCATCTTTTGCCATAACCATTCCCCTAAAAAGGGAAACATTTTACTGCCTGCCGCTTGACTTTGCACCGCCAGCGGCGCTATATTCCCGTCCACGAGGCGTCGAAAACCTCCTAGTACACGGTATCGCAACCGTTAATGCGATATTTTTACGTCCATAAGATTCACGGCTCCCGTGTTGTTGATTTGTTACAGCCAATGTTTCCTATGGCCGCGAGGGCGCGGAATACAATACCCGAAAGGGGAATAACGCCGGCCTTTGTACTAGGTTTTCGAACCTCGCGGCCGCCCGTTTCGGGCAACTTCGAAAATACAGTATAGGAAATAATCATGGCTTACCCCCAATCAATCCCGTTCCACGGTCAAACCATCCCCGTCTTCACCCAAAACCACCGGCACTACGTTGCCATGAAGCCGATTTGTGAAAATATCGGCTTGCAGTGGGAAGCGCAATTCAAACGCATCAAACGTAACGACATCTTAAATTCAGCCATTTCCATGATGGAAATGGTTGCCCAAGACGGCAAAAAACGCCAAACCCTCTGCCTGCCGCTGGAATACCTCAACGGCTGGCTGTTCGGCGTCGATGCCCGCCGCGCGAAACCGCAAATCCGCGAACGCCTGCTGCAATACCAGCGCGAATGCTTCCAAGTGCTCGCCGCGCATTTTATGCAGCCCAAGCAGCCGCCCGCCGTGGCGCTGCCCGCCGTGGTCACCGAACTGCCCACCCGCAAAGAACTGCAACAGGTGCTGCTCATGCTGTGCGACCGCTTAAAGGAAATCCACAACTGGTGCGACGGCAACGTGGAGCGCTTCTTTATCGACACCTTCGGCAAGCGGCCGCATGAGGCCACCTATCACGAACTGGTGGGCATGATCCGGCGGCTGCACCGCAAAACGCAAACCGCCGCCGGGCTGCCGATGGTGGCAGGGCAGGCCGAAAGCTGCAGCGGCGGCGACGAACTGCAGCATCATTTCCGCTGGCTCTCGGCGGGCAACGGCGGCGATATGCTCGACGCCATCCTGGCCGATTTCGAATATGACACACTGGATCGCGGCGAATACGAGCGCCGCACCAGGGGCGGGCTGTTTATGGTTTCCTTGCTGCACGAGGTGCTGATCGAAGCCTACGAGCGCAAGCGCGATTACAACGAGCTGCCCGGCACCTCCGAAAACACCTTGAATTAGGTGTTGAACGAAGTGGGCAAGCTGCATAACCTCATCAGCCGCGTCATCACCGGCTAAACCGTCAGGCTACCTGAAACCGCTTTCAGGTAGCCTTACTCTTCCAGTTGCTCCCGAATCCAGCCCGCCCGCTCATACCACCACTGCAGCTCGTCAATATCCAGCGCCAGCACGTCGCCGGCGCTGCCCTTGAAGGTATAGGCCACTACTGCGGCGTAGTCTGCCCAGTCTGACGGCCAGACAGCAAAAAACCCTGCATCTCCGCGCTCAACACAAAGGCATCTGCGCTATCCATCTGCGCCAGCACGTTAGGCGGGATGTTGGTCAGTTTACCCACCAGCGCAAACAGGGTTTTGGCATCCAAAATCAAGCTGTCCGGGCTGAATTTAATCTCCAAGCCCATCAAATCGCGGCCGGTCGGGCGGCGGATGTCCAGTTCGCTGATTTCCTCGCGCCCGAACTGGATCGGGCTGCTCAACTGAATAATAAGTTTATCCATTTGCTTGTTTTCCTTTAAATTTCCTGCGCTTCGTATTTGCTCTCGAAGCGCACGCCGATATTAGCCTCTTCTGTGTTGCCCGTGCCCTCGCCGGCATACCAGGCATCTGAAAGCACCACGGTTTTGCCGCTGGCTAGCTGCAGGGTAACGGTGGCATTGTCGATGCTGGTTAAATCGGCCAGTTTCAAATCGGGGCGGTCGGTGATTTCGCCCTCGATAAACGGCGTTTGCGGGGTCTCTTTGTAACCGTGCACGCCGTCCGCGCCGATAATCGCCTCACGCTTGCCTTTGCCCAAGTTGTAGGTAAAGTTGCCTTTGGCATCCAGCTGGTTGCCATTGACTTTGAAAAAAATCACGCCAGCACGGCGGTTTGATTTTGCCATGATATTTGCTCCAAACCCCGCAGGCTTTCAGGCAGCCTGCGGGGCGTTAGGGGTTAAACGATAAACGCAATCACGTTACCGGTGATAATCCACGGGTTCACGAGGTCGGGCACCATGAATGTATCAAGACGGGTTGGGTTGCCGATATTGCGTTCGGCGTAGCTGTCGGCGGTGAACTGGTCGATGTTTTCCACCAAGCCCAATGCCTGCCAAATCTGCGCGCGCGCCACCATTTCGGCCTTCATGCCGGAGGGGGTCATAATCGGCTGGCCGGATGGGAATTTGTTGCCGTCATCCGCCAGCTTGTGCCGTGGGTATTTTTGCTGGATATAGGTGTCCCAGTCGTAGCGCAGATAGCTCAAGGTCCACACCGTGTTAATCAGCAGGTAGCTCTCATCGGACTGCCCCAGTTTGCCCACTTTGTAGGTGCTGATCAGCATATCGATCATCACCGCGCCGCCTGCGTTGGTGCGGTAGGTGGAGATGCCGTTATACAGCAGCAGGTTGCGCTCCTGCAGGGTAAGCTGGGCGCTGTCGGCGGGCGGCAGGATACCTTTGAGTTCCAAAGTTTGGAACGGGCGTGCCGGGTCGTTTTGTGCGGCAAACGCGGCCTGTGCGGCAGTCGCTGCAGCCAGCTGTACCGGCAAATTAGGCACACCGGGCAAACCGCCGATCACCGAAAACGGACTATTGCGGCCGTTGCCCAGCGTGGTGAGCCCGGCGTAGTTGTCGGCCTTGGCGACAAACACCAAACCGCCGATAGCGCGCATCGGCCCCCAACGGGAAGCCAATTCATCCTCCACCGCCTTCAGGCTGGCGGCATCGGTAAACGGCATCACCATCACATCAAACTGTTTATCGCCCAGCCCGGCCAAGGCGGCGGACAAATCCGGCGTACCCGCGCCGCCGGCCATTGCGGTGATGGAAATAGTGAGGCCGGTTGGCGTTTGCTCGTCGCGCGGATAATAATTGAGCCGCAGGTCAATCTCGTTGCCGGGCAAGCCCTTGTTTTTGGCCGTCAGCGTTACTGCACCGGCATCTGCCTGCGCACTCACCGGCAAATCGGCGGCGGCATTCACGGCGGCTGCCAGCGCGGTAGCCACGGCAGCAGCGCCATCATTGGCTTTTACCGCCAGCTTGACTGCCTGCCCACCGATGTAGAGATACACCACGCCGCCATCCTGCACCATACCGGCAATTTGGACTTTGCCGCTGGCCGCCGAGCCGGAGGTGTTGGCTAAAGGCAGGGCGAAGGTTTCGATGTCGCCGCCTTTGTTGTCAAACCAGCCTTTGGCCGCCCAATACATCAGGCTGCCCGCGCCAAACATACCGGCAGCCTGCTCCAGGCGGGTAATCGGCACGGCCTTGCCTGCTTCCGCGCTGCCGCCGGTGGCCGGTGCAATCAGCAAGGCGCGATAAGGCTTGATATTTGCGCCTTTTTTGGCCAGCTCGTTGTTAAATTCGGTGCGGCTGCCCGGCGCGCGCAGGGTGCCGGGAATCTCATTAAATGCAATCGTCATTTGTTAGCCTCTTTGTCTTTGCCGGCCACCGCCTCTACTTCGCCCGCATTCAGGCGGCGCAGCCAGTAGTTGTTTTTCTCCACCTGCGCGCCGTCTTTCGGCAGCGGCTCGCCGGTGGCCGGGTCGGTGATTAGATAATCGCCAACCGGTCGCACATAAAACGTAGTCATAAAAGCCCCTTTCAGCTTTTCGGGATGTTGTCTTCGGCATCAATCTCGTGATTGCTGCCATACAGTTGCCAGTGCGTGGCCAGTTGTGCCTCGGTGATCAGCTGCGGGCCGATATGCGCCTGCGGGTGGTGGTTTTCATCGCCCACATAATCGCCGGCCTGCTCATACCACACCGCCTGCCACAGCTGGGTGTAAAATACGCTCACGTATTCGCCTTGGTCTTCGGCCTCGATGGTGAGCGACAGCGGCAGCAAATCCTCGCCCAGCTCGCCGCCGAGTGTGGGGTTGGCATAAAACAGTTTTTCCGCCAGCGCGGTCATTTCCTCCGCCACGTCTTCGGTTTTTTCGTTGCCCTGCACAATACAGGTAACGGCCAGCTGTGCTTCGTGCCGCAATTCCAGCGGCGCGGCGTTAAATACGCTGCTGCTGCGGGATGCCACCGATACCACCACGCACGGCAGTTTGTTTTGCGCTGGCGCCACCCAACGATAGGGATACACCCGTCTAAACTTGGTACGCAGCAGCGCCACGGCGGCGGCGCGGATGTCAGTAAGTTGGTGCCGGCTCATTTTTCGCCCTCAACTGTAAAACGGTGATGCCGGTGCCGTCCGCCTGCACTTCGGCGACCCGGTAGGCAACGCCCCGCACCTGTATTTCCGCTTCCGCCACCGTGTCCGGCAGCTCGGCGGAAAGGCAGATTAAATACGGATCGGCATTGCCCGCCGAGATGCCGTAGCCGTTATCTGCGGCGTATTCGCGGTCGAAAATGCAGCGTACCGGCTGCCCGTCAATCATCACGGTTTCACCGAAATCGGCAGGATTGGTAAACACGTTCAGCGGCTCATTAAACACTGCCGCCCTCGCCGCCCTCACCGGATGCGTTACCGCCATCGGCACCAGAGGATTCAGCCTCTTTGGCAGGCGCTTCTGCCGCCCAACCTTCGCGGATATAGACAGCCGCCGCAGATTCGTCCACCGAATATTTTTTCCCTACGGCAAACATCTGTTCACCATCGAAAAAACTACGAGTCGGGATAATTTTGATTTTTGCCATTTTTAATACCTCAATCAATAAGGTCGTCTGAAATTCAGACGACCTTGGGTTTCACAATCAAGCAGCCACGATGTCTTTAATGGCGGCAAAGGATTCGACATGACGGACGGCAATATCCACATCTTGCAACGTGGTGATGCGTACCGCGCCCGCAGTAGACTTGGTGTACGGATCAACGATCACATCCAAAACGCCCCAGTGTGCAATCATCAGATCAGACCAGTTACCGAAAATCAGCGGACTGCAGTTGTTGGCCGCCGTGCCTTTGGTCAGGTTGGACGGAATTTGGTTTGATACCGCGCAACGGTAGCCGTTCAACGGCGTTGCGCCGTCCTGCCAGATGTAGCCGGACACGCCGTCGGCCTTCAGCTTGGTTTTCAGCAAACCGCGCACGCGGGCATTGGTGATGTAGGCCAAATCGCCGATGTCGGCATTGGCGGCGGCAATGGCACTTTCCAAAGCGACGATATGCTTCCATTCGGGCGCACCACCGTTCGCACCGATTTCCACCGCGCCGATGCCGGCAGTGTTCAGGATGCCGGTCGGTTCGTTGCCGGTACCTTTGCCGTTGATGGCCGCCAAATCGATACCCAGCATCATCGCTTTCAACAATTCGCTGCGGGCGAACTGTTCGGCAGACAGCGAAGACTGCAAAATGAATTTGCGGCTCAATTCGGTATTGGCGGTAATGGTTTTCGGTTTCAGGCTCATTTGTCCGAAAGTGGCGTTCGATTCGGACGCGCTGCCGTTTTCATACACCCATTGAACGGTGTTGCCGGTCAGGTGTTTCGGAATGGTGATGTCGCCGACCAAGCCGTCCAGTACGGTGGCGCCCAACTGGGCAACGGCAAGTCTGTTGCGCAACAGTTCGATGAACAAGTCTTCGCGGAAGTCGTTTTCGATGACGTTGCCGCCGTTTGCCGCATAGCCTTTGCTGTAAGCGCGGGCAATCAAATCAGTCGGCACAAAGAAGCCTGCCGCTGCGCGACCATGTCGTTTTTCCAACTCTTCCGACACTTCGCGTTCCAAGCCCGCTTTGTCCCATTTGCCGGTTGCGGCGGCAGACATGGCGCGCAGAAGGGAAAATTCACGCTGTTCCTTATCCGTCATGCCGATTTCACCGGCGGTAACGGTCGGCTTCGTCTGCATGTTTGCCATGATGGCGGCGCGTAATTGGGCTTCACTGCCACCCTCTTTAATAACCTTTTCGGCGGCTTCGATACCGCCGTGGGCGGCGTAACTGCGACCAATGGCCAACAGTTCGGAAACGCGGGCGCGTTCATTCTGCATACCGCGTTCGGCAGTGTTGTTGGTATCGGTTGCTGCGGCGGCAGGGGTTGCAGCAGCGGGAGTTTCCACCGTAGTGGGCGTTTGATTTTTATCCATGTTTCGATTTCCTTTTTCAGGGGTTGGGTTTACAGGGTTTTCAATAAATGGCTCCACCGACCTGCCGACACCTACTGTCGGGTCTGCAGGAACGGTTACAAAACTGATTTCATACGGCATCCAGCGGGTAACGATGTAACGGTAGTCCTCATCGTCAGCATCAGGATTGTCCAATACCATATGCTCCACTCGGTAGCCGACGCTGATATGGCGTAGGATGCCGTCTTGCACGTCTTGGAATTTTTCCGTTGCTTTCGTACCGTTGCCAAAACGTACCAAGGCACGGCCGCGCTTGTCGGCATCAATCCAAGCACGTTCGATGACGCCGATTTGGTCGTCCCAGTCATGATTGAACAACACCGCGCCACCGCCGTTCAGGCGGCTTAAATCAACAGCACCCTGCGCATGACTTAATACTTCATCACCGAACCAGCGGCGTACCGGTTCTTCGCTGGAAAACGCCACTTCGACCGTCCGTTTTTCAACATCAACGCTTTCGCGCTGAAATACGGCAAAGCGGCTCATTTGCTGCATTTGCGCCTTATCAGGCTTCATTTTCTTCATTCGGGTTATCCTCCGATTCCGGTTCTGCCGCCGATGCGGCCGGTTTTACGTCGGCAATGATTCCTTTCCTTGCCAACATCTGGTTTTCCTGTTCGATTTGGGTAATAACATCTTCAAAATCCAAACCCATTTCCGCGCAAATATCGCGGCGGGATTTGACCGTCAGCGCCACCGCCTCTTTATGCGCATTAATATCTTTCAGCGGGTCAACCCACGACCAGCGGCGCCCCTGCCAGTTGCAGGCCTTGAACTTGTCCAGTTTGCCGGCAGGCAGCGATTTGCCGGACGGCATCTTGATTGCGCCCATTAGCAACGCCGCCTCAATCCAGCGATCGAATACGTCATACAAGAACGCTTCGGCAAACCAGTTTTGCAACGTCATCCATGTGTCGCGTTCCTCCAGCGTCCCGCTGCGGATACTGGAAAAGTTCACGCCCTCAAGGTCGTTCGCCAAGCTGTGATAAGCCACGTTCAGACCGCTGGCGATACCGCGCAGGCTGGCTTTGACGAATGCGTCGTAATTGGCGTGCGGGTAATCCGGGTCGAACGGCGTAAAGTCGTAACCCTGCGGCAGTTCGTGGAACGTACCCGGCTCGACCGAATCGATTAAATCGATGCTGCCGCGCCCGTTATCGACCTCTTGCCCGTCAATCGGCGGCATGAAGTTGTCGGCGTCTTCCGTCTGTTTGAAAAAGCCCATTTTCGATGCACCGACACGGGCGGCGATAATGGCCGCTTCCTGATAGCCCGACAGGTTTTGCAGGCCGATGATGGACGAAGCCACCCATGGAAAGCCGCGCCGCTGCTCCGGGCGGTCGTGCAGGAAAATATGGCTGATTTGCTCTGCCGGCACCCGTTCGCGTAAATTGCCCGTATTCGTCTGTCCGTATGATTCGCCCGGATGTGCCGTCCGCAACCAGTACGCCACAGGACGGGAATAGCTGTTTAACTCAACACCCATGCGCACGGCGTTGTGCCCGTTTTGCTGCGGAACGTTGTATCCCGTATCCAAACGGTCAATATCCAGCACCTGCAACGCATAGCCGTAATCATTGTCAAACCCTGAAATATGACGAATCAGCACTTCGCCGTCCCGCGCCACGCTGCGAATCAGCAGCCGTTGCAGGTCGGTAAAAGACATCTGGCCGGTAACGTCGCACACGCCGCGCCTTGCCCAGCGCGAAAACGCTTCTTCGATGGCCTTATTCGCCAAGTTATCGGGCTTGTCGGCGTTATCCAGCAAAACACGCATTTGCAGGGCAAAACCATCGCGCCCGATAACGTTGCTTTCGACCATGTTCAGAAACTTGCGCATGTAGTCGTTGTCGCGCGCAAGGCTGCGGGCGCGGGCGCGCAGGCGGTCAAGGTCTGACCGCGCCAAGGCATCCGCCGACCAGTTTTGCGGCTGCCATGAAGCCAGCGATCCGACCGGACGTGCTCCGGCAAAGCTGCGGCGGGCTGTTTTCGGGACGGCTTCCCGCCTGCCGAACAACCGCGCAAAAAAACCGCGCTTTTGCACGGTTGGGTTATTTGTTGGCATGGTGTAATCCTAGAATCGGCAAATAATACGTCCGCTACGCCGGGCTGAAAAACCTAAAGCAGCTTCAAATTTCCGGATTTCGTTTTCCCAATAGCAGATTTGCTTCAGCAAATCTGCCAAATCGACAAACTCCATTTCACGGTCTTTAATTTTGTAGCGCTTGGTCAAGCCACGGCCGGTAGCATGTTCCTTATAGGCGGTTTTAAGCACCTGCAAGATTTCACGGGCATCATCCAATTCGGCTATGAACTGCTGTTCACGCTGATCGGCGGTGATTTGCTGGATAGTCATTTCAGACGGCCTTATCCGTTAAATAAAATAAAGTGATACAGTTTCCTTCACTCGATTTGACCAACCCTTCTTTAATCAGGTTGTCTATATCGTTGCGCGTATTAATCCAATCTGCCCAGCTTCGATCTTCTCGCACTGCTTTATTAACACTGGTAGTTGTGCAGCCGGGATTGGCGCGGATGTAGTCTAAAATTTTGGTTTCATAGTTTTAAGCGGTTATAAACCGCCCTAACTTGTAAGCATAACTTACAGGCCGGGCGGCGGTTGAGAGTAACAGTAGCAGTTGCCTTTGCTAACGACGCGCCACCGCCGGGCTGTTTACAGACTGTACCGGCTACATCTCTCCGGCCTCGGTCCTTCACCGTCGTGCAGTGCCACCGCCGACGTGTCAATGATTTAAAAGCCGTCTTTCCGGCTGTCATATCCTAACTGTCTAACGAGGCGAATAAATCCCCGGCAGCAATATTCCGACACAGAAACATAGGCTGCTTATCCCTGTGAAGTTGCCTGACATTCTACGCAATCAGGATACGATTTTAAAAATTAGTTGCAAAATTGCTGCCACGCTTGCGACGGTTCACGGCCGAATAACCGCTGCTGTTTTTGTGGCCGGTTTCAGATCCAACAACCTGATCAGCTTCAGCTTTCGGTTCTGAAAACAGTTCCGATTGCAACAAGGCCGATTCATAAAGTGCCCACCGCGTGGCAGACATGGTATGCGTACCCAGCGAACGGGCGGCATGAAGTGCGTACACTTCACAGTCCAACACTTCGTTTCGCACTCCTACTTTTTTCTGCCACACTTTTTTGTGCTTATTCATCCGGCTCGGCACTTTGATTTCAGACAACAACTGACCGCAGTAATCGGCGCGTACGCCTGAATAAAAGTGCATACGGCCGGCGCCGCTACCTTCTAAATTAATTCGGGCGTGCTCATCAATAAGCAGGTCTTTCGCACGGCTCACCCCAACGCTATACACCTGTACGCCGAATTTGTCGGCCTTGGTGTTTTTGTGTTTCAAGTCAATCGCCCGCGCCCGACTGAAAATCTCTTTATCGGGGTTGGTGCTGCCCTTGACCGCCATCACATTCACCGCTTTCACGCCGCGGCAGCCGCGCACAAAGTGATACACCGCGTCGGAGGTATTGCCGTCCGAACTGTCTATCGATACCGCCGCGATTTTCATTCCCGCACCGGTTTCGTGCTTGTAGGCCGTCTGAAATATCATCTCGGCCAGTTTGCGCCACACGTCGGATTTGACGTCCACCGTGTTGCCGTGGATTTCGCCCCACCAAATCAGCCAGCTTTCCTCGCCGCGCCCCCATGCGCGGATGATGACGGCCAGCCGGTCATGTTGCACGTCCACGCCCATAGTCAGAATCAGGCCGCCGCGCGGTACGGTGTTTTCGGCGTAGTCTTCGCCGCGTTCTGCCAGTTCGTCTTCCTTTACACCGTCGTTGGTCATCTCAAACGGAATGCCGATGGACGAATTGACGAAGGCAATCATCGGCGATATATCGCCGTTGTCCGCTTCGTATTGCGCGGTCAACCATTTTTTCATCAGTTCGGAAAACACACTGCCGGGGAATGGGCTGTATAGCTCGTTCAGGTAAAAACCTGCCGTGCCGTGAAAAGGCGCGGTCGCCTGCCACCAACCGCGACGCACATTACGGTTTTTCTGCATGTCGTTCCACACCGCACCGCAGTTCGGGCAGGTGTAATGCGCCGTTTCCGGCAGCTTTTTGCCGAAAACGGGATGATTGCCGTTCGGGTCTTCGTCGCAGGAAAGGTAATCGAAGCTCAACACATGGGCTTCGCCGCATTCGTGGCACGGCACCATACCGACGCGCTTGTCCGACAACTCCATTTCGGCGGCGATTGTCGAGACGCCCGCAATAGTCGGCGTACCGCCTAATACGATTTTCGGTCGGCGGTAGGTTTTGGTGCGCTCCTTCGCCAGCTTGATACTGTCGCCCTGACCGCGCAGGTTCAGGTTACAGTCGTCCGGCTCCTCCACACACACAATCGGCACCGGCGACGATTTCACACTGGCGGGGCTGTTACTGCCCACCAGCTTCAGAAAACCGCCGGGGAATTTCTTGAACAACTGCCGCTGCCCTTGCGCACGGATACGGGTATCGACTTTCTCGCGCAAGGCGGGCGTCGCTTCGACCATCGGAACGAATTTTTCGTCCATGTACTCTTTAGCTGCCCCCTCTTTCGGGAACAGAACCAGTATCGGACTGGGTTCGGTATCGATGGATTTGCCCAAAAAGTTACCCAGCACACCCGAAGTCCACGCCACTTGCGCCGATTTCTGGCAAACAACCACTTGCACGGACGGGTCGTCCAGCGCATCAAGCGGGCTGTTTTCCCATGCCAGATACGGTGTTACGTCCAAAACGTATTTGCCCGGTCGGGCGGCCTCTATGCTGGAAAGATAGCGGTACTTGTTCGCCCAGTCGCGGGTTTTAATTTTGCGCGGCGGCGCCCATTTCCGGCACGCCTGCCGCAACACCCGCGCCACCGTTTCAGCCATCCGCGCCTGCATATCCGCCATTGTCGTCTGCATCGTCTTCCGCCCCATAATTCGCCAGCTTTTCCAACGCTTTGTTTATATGCGAAGCAATAGCATCAGGATCAATTTCCACCCCTGCCGTCGCACTCAACTCTATCGCCAACTGCTCCGGCAAAGTGAGAAACTCTGTGCGCGCCGCCAAAATATGGTCAGCCCATGCACGTTCGAATAAAGCGGCTGGAGCTAATTCCCCCGTGCGCTCCTTTAAATCAAGTTCTATTGCATCTGCTTTCAGCCTGTCCAGCCTGTCGCGGGGTTTTTCCTTATTCAGCCGCTCCAACTCCCGCTGCACCATCCAGCTGATAACCGCCGCACTTTCATATTCATTGGCCTGCCCTCGGTTGTCCGCATAACTGGCAACCGGCAAACCTTCCTTTTGCCATTCCGTCAGCGACCGTTCGGAAACACCAACAATTTCCGAAAGCTGCCTTTTGTTCACCAGCATAACGACCTTTACCCCTCAAAACTCACCCAACCCAAACTATTTGACCCAAATAAATCAACCTACCCGGCAAAAATAAAAAACCAAGTCCAATCAAAAACTAAATCTAATAAAACCACTCTATCAAAACCAAGTAAGGAAGCTAATACAACCTGTCGCTTAACAGAAATCGGGGTTCGAATTACCCGCGTTTCGGATGGCCGGCGGAGTACCTTTTGTTTCAGCGCGCCGATTTTATGGCAGCCTCGATGGCCTTGCGCATCTGCTCGGGGAACTCACGATCAATTGTATGTTCCGCCGTCTCGAAGTAAGGGAAGCGCTTACTGTATCCAGCCCGCCGAACAAACAGAGCAATGGGCCGCCAGTGTTTGCCGTCTGCCAAGATTTGGTAGATGCCTGGGCGGCGGCGGCCTTGGCGTTTACCGATAGCCACGAAGGTATAGCCGCGTTTATTTTTTGTACCCCGCGCCAAACGGCGCCGGGCGGCATCGGTCATATTTGCGCGGTAGCCCCTTTCTGGGAAGGCACGAAAATAGGACAGGATTTTCACAATCTGCCCACGGCTCCAGTTGCCGTAATTGTCCAGCTGCGCAAACTTACCCGGTATGCAGTAATAGCCTTTCGGCATCGCCCCCACTCCTTGCAGCGCACGCTCGAAGCGTTTGTGGCTGCGGCTGCCGCCATCGATTTGCGGCAGCAGGTATTTTTCTGCCGGTGTGCCTTTGAAGGTATCGTATTTAAGCCAAACGTAAGCAGATGGGTTGGCTTTAGTGCCGGGTTTTACATATAGGCTATTGAGTGTGTAGGGCGTGGGGCGGTCGAATACTGCCCGCATTTTGTCGATTTCCGCTTGCTTTACCAGTTTTGCCGTGCGGTTTACCGCCAGCGAATACGCAAACGGCAGCTGCTTGCGCTCCAGCGCATTGAGATGTGCCGTGGCAGTATCGGCTTTCACACGGGCGGAAACAACAAACACAGCACACTCCCAATAAACCAAAGCCGCCCAGATTTAACTCTGGGCGGCTTTGGAGTAATACATTTTGCACTAGACCGCATGGGCTATATACAACTTAACCCATGCTTGCATATTATGCTACGCGCAGTTTACATAAACTGTCAAGCAGCTTTTAACATCTTTTTTAACCGCGCATCGGTAAACACCGAATTAACAGCCGAATCGCGCAGCTTATACATCGTTCGGCGCGACACCCCCAAATCCGCCGCCATCTGATCCACGGTGCCGGGTTGCTGGTAGTATCGGCGCACCACCGACCTAGGAATCATCGGCAGTTGGTTCACGGCACGGTCGATTTGCACAAACACCGAATCCACATCCGCACCGTAGGAGAGCACCACTGAATGGAAACCTCCACCGCCGGGCGTGCCGCCTGCCATCAAAATGTTTAAAGAACTCGGCTTGTAGCCGTTCGGCCCTACCTGCACGGCCCGACGTCTCCAATCCGCCCATTCGCGCATCAGCGCATCTTTCGCATCTTCTGAAAAATCAAACACAGCATGATACTCATGCCCCTTTTGTTACCTCTTACGCGGCAGCCCTCTGCCGCTTTTTTATTGTGCCGCTATTTTACTAAAAACCGCAATAAAACAACAGATAAAGCGGCAAAAAATCCTGTATTTATAAGTTTTGCACAAAGTGCATATTTATGCAGTTTTGAAAATCACTGAAAGCCTTATCTGGTGGGCATTTGTGCACTTTGTGCAGTATGTGCAGTATATTTTTACACGCATGGAGAAAAAAAATAAAAAGGCGGGCAGAGTAGGAGGAAATACGCCATATATAACGCGCGTACGCGTGCGCGAAAAAACGCTGCACACACTGCACAAAGTGCACAAAGCCCCGCCCGGCGTGGATTTGCTGGGAGGGGCAAAAGTGCATTTTTGTGCAGTTGTGCAGCGTTTAGTAGCCTATCGGGTTTCGCAGGTTTTGCACCGCCTGCTGGAATCTAAGCACCTGCGGGCCGATAAAGTCCATTTCGGGCGTGCCCTGCGGCGGGCGGGTGCCGGGCGGGAGGAAGATATTATCCTGCATCTTTTTCTCCGGTCGCGGGCCGTTGGGCAAACGCCACCACCGCCGCGCCCTTGGCATCTTGCTGGCAATGTGCTGCAGGAATTTGGATTTGGAAATCTGCCGCTCGTTGTTTTTGGTGCACCACCATAAATACAAATCCCACACATCGCCGGTAATCGCCGCGCAGTAGGGGATATTCTCGATTTCGCCGCGCTCCCACTCCATATAAAACGTCTGCCACCCATGCCGCCCATAATTGATAACATTGGCCTTAGCCTCCGTCATCGGCGGTTTGGTGTGCGGGTCGAAACGCGGGCCGCCCTCTTCGATTTCCACCACCACATCCGGCAGCGTGGGGTCATCGGCAGGCTGCCTAGTGTAATTGATAGTGAGCGGCAAAGACAACAGCAACATAAAAAACTGCAGTATCCCGTCCGCGCCCAGCTCCACCTCCAATTCCGCGCGCAGGCTTTCAGGTAGACTGTTTTTCGGCCAAATCACAAAGTAGCGCCGGTCGTTTTCCTCGATTTTAAACGGCTGCGCCTCGTTGGATAAAAATACGCAGTTGATGTGGTTGGCCTCCTCGTAGCTGTCCACAAACTTGCGCTCGATGCGCATCGTTTTGCCGGTGATCATGTGTTTCATGGCACCGGTTTGGTCATATTTTTGTTTGTTATTAAAAATCTCCTCGAAGATGATAAACAGCTTGCCAGAGCGGTTGCCCGTGTAATTGCTCTCCAAATCCGACTGCCCCAACGTGGCCGCGTAATCGCCGTACATCGGCTTGATAATCTCTTCAAACAGCAAGGATTTGCCCGCACCGTGCACATCACCGTGCATCACCAGCGAAGTAGTCAGTTTCGCGCCAGGGTGCTGTAGTGGATAAGCCAGCCAGTTATACACAAACTCCATCACTTGCAAATCATGGTTGCACAAATGCGCGATCAGCTTTTGGATGGCGCGGCAGCCCGGATATAAATCCAACACATCCAGCCACCAAGTCGGCATCTCCTCACGCGGGCGCGGAAACTGCACCTTGTCCGCCAACGGCAGCCCGCGATAAATATTGATGTACTCGTCCGACATTTCCCGACCTGGCTCGAACACCACACGGTCAAAACGCTTAACGATACGCGCCGGGCTGTCTTGCCAAATCTTAAACTGGCTGCCCATCGCCAGCTTGGCAGAGCCCTGGTCAATCATGCGCCACAGCTGGTTATCCCAAATACTGGAGCTACCGTCCAAATACACATAGCGCTCCATCATGTCTTTCAGGTCGTCGTCTTGGGCTACCTGAAACGCCGCCCGGTCGCGTTTGAGCTTATTCACCTCATACTGGGTCATCACCGGCGCACGCCCCCAATTAAACCAGTTATCCACCGATTTTTTGCAAAAATGGTCGGTCAGCGCCTTGCGGCTGTATTCCACGCCCGTTTTCCTGCTCACCGCGCGGCTCTTGCCTTCGATGAGGGCAAATTCCCGTTTCAGCCGGGCAAAGTTTTCCTGATAGCGGCTTTCGCCCTCCGGCGTTTCGGCGGTTTCCGGCATATTTTCCCCGCCGCCCCCCGTGTTTTCGCGTGCCTCACCTTCCGGCGGCTCGCCCCCCGTGGCGGGTGCGGGAGGCGGGGCAGCCTGTTTCAGGTAGCCTGAAGCCTGCGCCGCCGCCAACACCTCGGCATATTCGTCGGTATAATCTGCCAAATGCTGCCAGCTCAACGCCGCCAACGCATCGATAAGCTGCCCGCGGTCGGCCAGCGCATCGGCAATATCGTAGCCCGGCGGCCACACGCCCGGCTCAGGCGTGTGCACAAACGCCACCTTGCAGCCCTGCGCCGTCAGCCGCTCGGCAATACCCAGCATCGCCGCCATGCCCGGCTGCGCGTATTTGTCCAAATACGGTTTACTCTCCGCATCCACGCCCGCCTTGCGTTCGGCGGCAGTCAGCTTTTCGCGCTGCGAATCGCAGTCCGGCCACAGAATCACGCGCCGGTTTTGCACCGCCGCCCAATCCGTCTTATCCCAGTTGCCCGCGCCGCCGTGCCAAGTAATCACCGCATAGCCCGGCTGCGCCGCATCCGCCGCGTTTTTGCACTTTTCGCCTTCCACCACCAGCACCGGGCGCGTGGGATCGGCCGCCAGCGCGTCCAAACCGTACAGCGGGCGCAAACCCTGCCAGCCGCGCCAGCGCCACATTTTTTCGTGCGTATCCAAGTTTTCGCAAAAGGTGTAGGGCAGGTCGAGTTTGCTGCCGTCCGACTTGATAAACCGCGCCACCGCGCCGAGCACCTGCCCCGCCGCATCGCGGAACACCGAAGTAAACACCGGCTCTGCCCGCTCGCCTTGGCGGAACGAATGGCGGAAATTCATCGTTTTCAGCGCATAGGGCGGCACCGGCACAATCGGCTGCCAGCGCGCATTTTTGCCCGGCTTGGCCGCATTGCCACCATCCAGCGCCACCTTTTGCACCGGTGCAAAACCGCCCAGGCTCAAACGCTCGGCAATCGAGCGCGCCGCCTGCGCCGTATTGCAGCTGTTCAGGTAAGCGTACAGGTCGATTAAATCCCCGCCCTTGTCGCCCGTGGCAAAATCCGCCCAAGCCCCCGTGCGGGTATTGATGCGGAAGCTGCCCAGCTTTTTATCCGCGCGCGTAGGGTTGAGCGCCACAAATTCATGCCCGTCATAGCGGCCGGAAGGCAGCCATTCCGCCAGCAGATTGTCCACCGAGCTTAAGGCGGCACTTGAAATAGTGGCAAAATCAATAGGTTGGCTCATAACACAGCTTTCAGGTAGCCTGAAAAAGGCGTAAAAAAAGCCTGCCCCTGCGTAAACGGCGGCAGGCGGTATAAAAAAACGGCGGGGAAGAAGAATAGAAAGCCGCCGAAAACCCCGGCACAAGGGAGGGAGTGCCGAAGAAAGAGGAAACTAGGCGGCCAGCTCCGGCCAAATTTGCGCAAAGTCGTTTGGGCGCAGGTCTTTTCGAGTAACCGCCCCATCTGTTTTTTGCTCAATAACCACACACCAATGCGCGGGTACCGGGCGCGTACCTTTAGCCCAACGGGTTAAATCCGGCTGATGGCAGCCAAGCAACCGGGAAAACGCGTTTACCGTCATTTGTCGTGTTTCCAAAAATTCTGTGATTGTCATCGCTAGTCCTTTTATCAATAGCAATATACTAGCAATTTGCTATTTACAAGTCAATAGCAAATTGCATATTTTGTTTATATAGCGTTTTGCTATAATTTAGGAAAAAGGAGTGTGCAGCATGAAATCGATTGAAGAAATCCGCAGAGAACGCTTGAATATGCTGGTACAGGAATATGGCTCTCAAGCGGAGCTGGCGCGGAAAATTGATAAGAGCCCAACCCAAATATGGCAATGGATTAACGGTACGCCCAGCGTAACCGGTACACCTCGCTCTTTGCGGAACACTACAGCCCGCGAAATTGAAAAACGAGTGAACAAGCCGACAGGTTGGCTTGATCGTCCGCTTGGTGAAATGGAAGAGGAAGAGCCTACAGCAGGGGATAGCATCACATTCCGCCACAAAGAAATTCTGGTATCTTGTGGCGCTGGCATGGTAAATGCAGATTTCCCCGAAGTTATCAGAACACTAGAAATTCCAACCAATCAAGTAATAAAGCTGTTCGGACGGCATGATGTAGAACATTTAGATATTGTTGGCATCAGCGGCGATTCAATGGAGCCCACCCTGCCGCAAAAAGGGCTGGCATTTGTCGATACGCGCATCAACTATTTTGACGGCGACGGCATTTACGCCTTTTATTATCGGGATGGCTGTTATATGAAACGGCTGCAAAAGCTGCCCGGCAAAATGATTGCTAAATCTGACAACCCACTATACGACCCATTTGAAATCAATCCCGAGCATGAAGGGGAATTTGTCATTATCTCTAAGTTTGTAGCAGTTTTACCATTAGAAATCATAAGCCTGTAATCAAAATATAAAAAATCCCGCAATCTACCACGGATTGCGGGATTTTTTTATCAAAATAATTATCTTATATATCAACAAAATAGCAAAAATACACAAAAATAGTGCATTTTGCTATTTACTTAATCTATAGCAATTTGCTAATATCTACTCCATCAAATCAACAACACATGGAGCAAAACAATGTCATCCACCATCCACATTGCAAACGTTATGGATTCCAGCATCGCCAACGCTCATCGAGATTGCACCGTTGGCCGTATCTTCAAACAGGTTTGCAACTTCCGCCGCCGCCCGCACTACCTAATCGAGATGCTTGACGGCAACCGCATCATTTGTTCAGACCGCGTGGCAGCCTGCGCCGAAGCCCGCAACCTATCCTACACCTACTTTATCGAGCCCATTATCCACTAAAAAAGCCGCCTGCCCGCCCGGGCAGGCTACCTGAAAAGGAAGCCAAGTGAAAACCTACCCCATCATGCTGCCCAGCCATAGCGGCGAAGACGTACAAGCCGCCACCCTAACCGAATACGCCGACGGCGGCTGCGTTATCGAAACCGGCAGCACCGTCACCACTGACCACAAAGCCGCCGCCATCGACGTCATCAAACGCCGCTGGCCGTCCGCCTACATCGCCGAAGCCGTGCGCATCGAGCCCGAAGCCGCGCCCGAGCCCACATTGGGCGACTTACTGAACCTCGCCGTGCGCCTGAATAGTGAAACCTATCAAATTGAAGTGGAGTTTTTCGGCAGAAACCGCGCCATCTGTATCGACACCAAGCTATACCACGATACCGGCCGCAGCCATCAGATGTACGAAATCCGCCTAGACCCAATCAATCCGGAGTACACCATCACCGGCCAGCCGCTATCCGACAAAATTCAAGACGCCATGCACTGGCTGCAAGAAAGACCCAAGCAATACGGCAATCCCGCCGCCTAACCCTCTCATATGGAGATCATCATGAACCAAGATAAAAAAATCATCCCCGCCACCAAGATGCTGCGCGCCATCAACAGCGGCCTACTCGATACCGAGCTGGGCGAAGCCATCAGCGCCGCCGTCGCCGCCTGCCTGTCGCACGGCAAACGCGCCACGGTCACGCTCAAGCTGACGATTGACTCGCAAAACATCAAAGACGGCACCGTGCGCATCAGCCACGACATCGCCAGCAAGCTGCCGAAAGAAAAACGTGAGGGCGGCATCGTATTTGCCACCCCCGAAGGCAACCTCACCACCGAAGACCCCGCCCAAGCCAAGCTTGACCTGCAGGGCACGGGCCAATCCAAATTAATCAAACTCACCGGCACCAAATAAGTGCCATTTACCAACCCACTTAAAACAGGAAATCCGACTATGGAAAACCAAAACGACATTATCCGCACCGCACTGAATGCGGCACAAAGACCCATTATTGCCGAGATGCCCGACGGCACGCCGGTCCTCTTCACCCCAGGCGAAAACGGCGATTGGTCTTTTGACACTATGCCCAAATACCGCGCCACCCCCGACCGCAAAAAAGGCTTCGCTACCGCGCACGATCTGGACAGTCTGATTGCCTACATTAAAAAGCACCAAACCGAGGGCACAGAAATCTATATCAACGCCGATTTCTTACGCGGCAACATCGGCATCTGCGCTGTGCTCAACGGCGACACCGCCGAAGCCGCCGGTTTTAAAGATTTCGGTATCCACTACAGCCCGGTATTTACCCCCGCAGCCGACGCGTGGAAACGCTACAACGGCGAAAAGCTGAACCAAATCCAGTTTGCCTCCGTACTCACCAACAACGCCCGCGACATCGTGAGCTCCAACCCGGACGACTCGGCAGCCAAATACCCCACCGGCTCCGAAGTGTTGGATTTCGCCATGAACCTCGAATACACCGAGAAAACCACCTTTAAGCAAGGCTACCGCGAGCAAGACGGCCGCATGAATTTTGTGTTTCAGAGCGAGGATGCGGGCAAAACCGACACCACCCTCAAAGCCTTTGAGAAATTCGGCGTGGCCTTTACCCCGTTTTTGGGCGGCAAAACCTACTTTGTCGAGGCGCTGCTCAAATTCCGCATCGACAAAAACAACGGTGGGCTGATCCTGTGGTACGAGCTGCAACAGCTGCACCGGGTAATGGAGCTGGCCACCCAAGACATCGCCAAAGCCCTGCGCGAAGCGCTGCCCGAACTTCCGATTTATAACGGCAAACCGGACTAAGCCGCCCGCCGCCTGAATCAGGCGGCATCGGGCAGGCGGTTGCCGCCAACAACGGCGGAGCGGTCTCTCCTCTATCCGCGCATCACAGCCGCCTGCCCCATGCCGAGGAGCAAAAAATGAACGAAACCAACGTACAACTTACCTTTATCACTCTAGCCATTATCATGCAGGCCATCGTGCTGTTTCAGGCAGCCTGCATCCTATTGTAATCATGTGGTAGTGCCCATGCCCCAGCCGCAGGTGGGCAAACAGCGGCAGCAGGCCACGGAAAAAGCAAAGACCGGCCTTACCGCAACACCCCAATACGGAGCCGGAGGCCTGCACCAAACCCATTTCAGGCTACCTGAAAAGAGAGACCAACCATGAAACCCATCATCCTCAAACTGATTTGCGCCGCCATCGCCGCCGCGCTGGCCGCGGTGCCCAGCATCGACGCGCACGATCCCTATCTGCAGCCCGCCGCGCAAAACACCGCCAGCGAGCCATCCAGCGCCGAAATCATCGCCGCCAAAGACCTGCAGGCCGAAGCCGAAGCCGCCGCAGCGGCAAGACAGTACGAAGAAATGACCGACTACCAAATCATGCGCGGCGTGGTGTACGAGCCGGAGGGCGGGAAATGAACCTGCCGCCACTGGAAAACCACCTACAAAAGCAGCAGTGGCGAAATCAAACCCGCGCCCATGCTGCGCCATCGAATGGCCGCCTGCGCCCATGGCGAAAGCTGGAGCTCTCTACCCTACAAAACCCCGGCTTGCAACAAATACCAAGCCATCAGCCCCGCCGCCTTGCAGCGACGGGAAGAAAAAATCGCCGAAATCCAAAACACGCCTTACAGATAAGGAGACCGAAAAAATGAAAATCGCCAGAGCCACCCCCGAAGATATTAATGCTTTATGCGACCTAGCCGGTGCCGTAGATGCCATCAACGCAGGCAGCATCCCGTCAGCCGAAGGCGGCGAAGAGGACGAATGGGAGCACATCGGCGCAGGCAACCTCATCAACATCCTGCACGATGACATCCCCGCATCCCTGCAAAAAGAATCCCTCGACATTTGCCGCCGCTGCCTGCTCCGCTTGCTCGAGATTGCGGAGAGCGCCCACATCACCCGCGCCGCTGGTAATCTTGATGCCGTATTTTTACCGGACAACAAAATTATCAACCTAGAGTCATCCACCCTCGAGACTCATCCAAGTATCGACCAAGGCTGGGCCGACACCGACCGTCTTGACTGGTTAATAAAAACCAAGCACGCGATCCTGCCGGGCTGGTGCGGGGACGTATATGCCGATAGCCGGGAGGAAATCGACGCGGCCATGCGCATACAGGCAGCGGAGGCCGTCTGAAAATGCGCTACGGCAGCCTGTGCAGCGGCATTGAAGCCGCATCCGTGGCGTGGGAACCATTGGGCTGGCAGCCCGCTTGGTTTGCCGAAATCGAGCCGTTTCCGTGCGCGGTGCTCGCCCACCATTGGCCGCACGTCACCAACCACGGTGACATGACCCTGCTTGTCGGCAAAATCCTATCCGGCGTGGTCGAAGCGCCAGATATCCTTGTCGGCGGCACGCCCTGCCAGGCCTTTTCCGTGGCCGGTTTGCGCGGCAGCTTGGACGACGAGCGCGGCAATTTAACCTTAGTCTTGATTAGGATATTAGATGCAATTGACTTTATTCGCGCCAGAAACGGGCAGCCGCCCTGCATCCTCGTTTGGGAGAACGTGCCGGGTGTGCTCAACACCAAAGACAACGCCTTCGGCTGTTTTTTGGGCGGACTGGCCGGAGATAACCTACCGCTTGAGCCGGCAGGGAAAAAATGGACAAACGCGGGTGCTGTGTTTGGTCCAACCCGCGAAATCGCCTGGCGCGTCCTCGATGCCCAATTTTTCGGAGTCCCCCAGCGCCGCCGCCGTGTCTTTGCTGTCGCAAGTGCTAGAGCAATCCGCCCCGCCGAAATACTTTTTGAGCGACAAGGCCAAGCTTGGCATCCTGCAGCGGGCGCAGAGGCGGGGCAAAACCCTGCCACCGCTGCTCCTGCAGGCTCTCACTGGGACGACCCTACCAACCCGCACCCAACCTTAAACCAAAGCGGCAGCGGCGGCATTATCGAGCAGAGTAACCAGGAGATATTCAGCCAGCGCGGCGGCGGCCTGATACCCGTGAGGATGCGCGGCTTCGGCGACTACGTCCAAGACAACACCGCCAGCACCGTCAAAGCCCGCGACCACAAGGATGCCACCGACCTAATCGTCGTCCACGGACGGCAAGACCCCTGCACCTCCGACAAGGCATTTACATTGGACTGCCAGCACAGCGGCAATACCAACGTTGTTTGCATTGCCGGAAACATCATCGACAGGCAGCACCACAACGGCGGAAACGGACTGGGCGTAGACGATTGCGGCATCTGCTACACCATCACCACCACCGACCGCCATGCCGTTTCAGACGGCCTGCAGGTGCGCCGCCTGATGCCGGTAGAGTGCGAACGCCTGCAAGGCTTTCCGGACAACCACACGCAAATCCCGTGGCGCGGCAAACCAGCTGCAGACTGTCCGGATAGCCTGCGCTACAAAGCCATCGGCAACAGCATGGCCGTGCCGGTGATGCGCTGGATAGGCGAGCGCATCGAGCAAGTAAACCAAATCCACACAATGGAACTAGAGGTAAAAAATGAACGAGATTAAAACCATCCTAACAATGGTGCAGGAGCTGCATAATAATCAGCAGCGCGGCAGGCTGGCCGGGCTCACCGAAGATTCGGCTATCCTGATCGATACCGCCGACATCGCCGAAATGATGAATTACTCTTACAGCTACACTTATAATAAAATTGTCTGCCGCCCCGATTTTCCCGCGCCGGTCGACCCCGAAAAACGCCCGCGCAGCAGCGGCAAAAAAAACCGCCGCTGGATAGCCGGGGATGTGGTGAAATACATCAAATCATGCAGACAGCAATAAACAAGCGGCCAATCGGCCGCTTTCCTTATTCCAGCTTATCCGCCAAGTCTTCCACCGTGGGCGCGTAGTAGGTATTGAGCAAAATCCGCAAATCTCGATGCCCCGAAATCTTAGCAAGCTCCATCGGTGAATATATCTTAGCCAGCCGCGTCAGCGCTTCACGCCGCGCATCATGAAAATGCAGGTTTTCCAATAGACTGCGCCGCTTAAGTTTGCGAAACAGCGCATCAAGCGAGCCGCTGGTGATATTAAACACAAAAGAATTTTCGCGCACCGTTTCCATCTGTCGCAAAATCGTCACCGCCTTGCTGCTTAACGGCACATTGCGCGGATGGCCGTTTTTGGTAAGCGGGATATACACATAGCGGCGATCATAAAACACACAATCCCACGTCAGCATCACAATTTCCCCCGCCCGCATCGCCGTTTCCAGCGCGAAATAAAACGCTGCCGCCGCCCGCTGCGTGCGCGCGCTCGGTACGCAGTCAGGCGTATAACCGCCCGCAAACGCCACCGCCGCCGCATCCTCATCCGTTACCCGCTGCGTGCGAGCCAACCCATCTGCAGGTTTATCCAACCGCTGCATAAAGTTTTCAGGTAGCCAGCGCCATTGCTTAGATGCCACCGTCAACACATTAGACAGCAACACCCACTCCCGCCGCAGCGTGGACGTGCTCACCTCTTTTTTGCGCTCATCTGCCCAAGCCTGAAACTGCAGCTCCGACAAATGCGGCAGCCGCACCTCCGCCAACGGCGTGCGCAGCACGCGGTTGATGATATTAGTCTCATTGCGCCAGCCGTGCTTGTGCACCGATACCTCGTTTTTATACCGCTCCAACACTTCCGAAAACGGCACATTCGGCGCGCCACCAAAGCGCAGCGTGCGCCACTCATTTTCAATTTTCGCCGCCCAGGCTTCCGCCTCCGCCTTGCGCGGAAACGAAGCTGAGCGGTTTAGCGCCGGTAGCCCATCCCGAGCCACCCGCCGCACCTGCGCCAACCACATACCGTTAGATTTTTTGCGGATAGATGCCATTGCTTTTTACCTCCGAGCCGTTGCAACGCTGTTGCAAATTGCGTTGCAAATCCGTTGCAATTATAGGCATAAACAGACCAAAACAGAAGCAAAAAAGCACAAATAATAGGCAAAGTAAGAGTAGGCTATGAATAGCCGGAAATTGAAATATAATATTGAATTATAAAGATTAAATGAAATTAGCCTGCACCTTTTTCAGGTTGCAGGCTAATGGAAACTGGCACGCCCACGGGGATTCGAACCCCGGTTGCCGCCGTGAAAGGGCAGTGTCCTAGGCCTCTAGACGATGGGCGCGTAACCGAAGCGCGAACTATACAGAAAGCCTTTTCTTCTGTCAACGCCTTTACTGCATTTTTAAAGATGCTGCCGATTTCCGTATGTTATTTTCCCTGTATAATGCCGGTTTTAATAAAAGGAAAACTCGCCATGTGGTTTAAGCAAATCAGTTTTTATCCGCTCAACAAAGACAAGTTGCCCGAATTGGAAGTCCTTTCTGACAAATTGGCGCAATCCGAATTTGCCCATTGTCAGGGTTTGGACTGGTTTAGCGAAGGCTTTGCCACGCCTGTTTCCTTTTCGCCCGAGCTGGTTTTCCCTGCCGATTACACTTGGCGCGTTGCTCTGAAAAAAGAAGAAAAAGTCCTGCCTGCCGGCGTCATCCGCGATATTTTGGATGAAAAGGTTTTGGAAATCCAAAACAACGAAGCGCGCAATGTCGGCCGTAAGGAAAAACAAGAGCTGAAAGAACAGATTACTGACGACCTGCTGCCCCGTGCCTTTACGCGTAGCAGCCGCACACAGGCGATTTTTGACACGCGCCACGGGTATCTTTTGGTCAACAATGCCGCATCTGCCAAAGCGGAAAATATCCTGACCAAACTGCGCGAAGCCTTAGGTGGTTTGGATGCAGCCCTGCCTAACACCAAACAATCGCCCTCCTCCCTGATGACCAGCTGGCTGCTGCAAGGCCACTGCGAAGGCGGTTTTGAATTGGACAGTGATTGCGAACTCAAAGGCGTAGGCGATGTTGTTCCGGTTGTCAAAGTTTCCAAACAAGACCTGACCGCCGATGAAGTGGTACAACACGTCAAAAACGGCAAAACCGTTACCCAACTGGGCTTGGTATGGCGCGAACAAATCGCGTTCATCCTTACCCAAGACTTTACACTCAAACGCATCCAGTATCTGGACGTTTTGCAAGAAGAAGCGGAAAGCAACGGCGACGATGCCGCCAGCCTTGCCTTTGCCTCGCAAATCCTGATGACCAAAGCCATCAGCACCATGTTGGAAGAACTGGTTTCTTATTTGGGCGGCTGGCAAGAGTAATTTTTCAGACGGCCTTTTGATTGGGAAATATCAAAGGCCGTCTGAAATATAAATAGAAGTATCAGAAAGGATGTCATGATGTTGGGCGCAGTCATTGGCGATATTGCCGGATCACGATTCGAGTTTGACAACTACCGTCATACCGATTTTGACATTTTCAGTCCCGACAGCGACTTTACCGATGACACGATTTGCACTGTTGCCATTTCCGATTGGGTTTTACAAGGTTGTAACGATAATTTGGCCTCTATTTTGCAAGGCTGGTGTAGGGCATATCCCTGTCCGAAAGGCGCATATGGCGGCCGCTTCTCACAATGGATAGAATGGAAAGATCCAGAACCTTATAATAGCTGGGGCAACGGCTCGGCCATGCGTGTTTCTGCCGTTGGTTGGGCATTTGCCACATTGGAAGAAACCCTGCATTTTGCCGAACAATCCGCCATCGTAACGCACAACCACCCGGAAGGCATTAAAGGTGCGCAAGCCGTAGCCGCCGCCATCTTTTGGGTGCGTACCGGCATGGAAAAAGCGCAAATCAAAGAAAACATTACACGGCAATTCGGCTACGACTTGAGCCGAAGTTGCGACCAAATCCGCCCGCATTATTATTTCAACGAAAGCTGTCAGGAAACCGTACCTCAAGCGATTACTGCCTTTCTTGAAAGCGATGATTTTGAACACGCCATCCGACTGGCAGTTTCCCTGGGCGGCGACAGCGATACCTTGGCAGCCATTACCGGCAGTATTGCCGAAGCCTGCTACGGTATCCCTACGTCCATGCGTGAACACGCTTTAGCCATATTGCCACGCCGTATTGCTGAAACCCTGCTGACTTTTGAATCCCAATATCAGGCCGTCTGAAACCGCCTGCAAAAAGGAATAATAATGATGAAATACCTCGCCCTACTCCCTATCGCCTTCATGCTGGGTACGCCTGCCACTGCCGAAACCATCAATCCTTATCAGGAAAAAGGTTGCGCTTATGATGGCGATGTCGGCAAAGACGGCAAACCATCCGGCAAAGGTACATGGAAATGCCAAGACGGCCGCAGCTATGTCGGCTCATTTAAAAACGGCAAATTTGACGGCAAAGGCGCATATACCGTTTCCGGCAACAGCGAAACCTTTATCGAACCTTTCTCCTCCAACAGCGCTAAATTACGCAATATGACGTTGGAAGGCATGTTCAAAAAAGGCAAGGCGCACGGAAACTTTACCGCCTCTCAAAACGGCACACCCGTCTTCATCATGAAATGCGAAGACGGTATGATTAAAGAGGTCAAACTGCCTAAGAAATCTGCTTCCAAAACCAAATAAACAGCCTTTCAGACGGCCTTATCCATCTTCTAGGCCGTCTGAAACATCAATGAACAAGCCCGTCTAAAGGCTGTTGTGTTGATTTTAAAGAATTTCCAAACAACCCTTACCCCAGGACAACCACCATGAGCATTAAATCCGACAAATGGATACGCCGCATGGCCGAAGAACACGGCATGATTGAGCCGTTCGAGCCCAATCAAATCAAAGAGGCCAACGGCCAACGCATCATTTCCTACGGCACATCCAGCTACGGCTACGACATCCGTTGTGCCAACGAATTTAAAATCTTTACCAATATCAACAGCACCATCGTCGACCCGAAAAACTTCGACCCGAAAAACTTCGTTACAGTCGAAGACGACTGCTGCATCATTCCGCCCAACTCCTTTGCACTGGCGCGCACAGTCGAATATTTCCGCATCCCGCGCAACGTCCTGACCGTCTGCTTAGGCAAGTCCACTTACGCTCGCTGCGGCATTATCGTCAACGTTACCCCGTTCGAGCCCGAGTGGGAAGGCTACGTTACGCTTGAGTTTTCCAACACCACCCCCTTGCCTGCCAAAATTTATGCAGGCGAAGGCGTGGCCCAAGTCTTGTTCTTTGAAAGCGATGAAGTCTGCGAAACTTCATACAAAGACCGCAACGGCAAATACATGGGACAAACCGGTGTTACCCTGCCTAAAACCTAATGTACCAAATAAAAAAAGGCCGTCTGAAATTTCAGACGGCCTTTTATCATTTCATTTAGAAACGGCGTTTCAGCTTACAAGCCTGCAAGATATGAACGGCGAGTTCTTCCACAGATTTATCCGTTGTATTGGTAAACGGCACTCCGTGGCGCTTGAACATATTTTGCGCATCGGCAATCTCGCTGCGGCAAGTATCGATTTTGGCATAGGTCGAATTAGGACGACGCTCCTGACGGATAGCCTGCAGCCGCTCGGGCTGAATGGTCAAGCCGAACAGCTTATCTTTATAAGGTTTGACCATACGCGGCAAATCGGTTGATTCCAAGTCATCGGGAATCAATGGATAGTTTGCGGCGCGGATACCGTATTGCAGAGCCAAATAAAGACAAGTCGGCGTTTTGCCCGAACGGGATACGCCCATCAAAATCACATCCGCTTCCTGCAGGTTTTTATCGCTGACACCGTCATCATGGTTGAGCGAAAAGTTTACTGCTTCCATACGCGCATCGTAACGCTTGGTATTGCCGATACTATGATGGCCTCGTTCGGCAATCGTTGCTTCAACATTCAATTCTTTTTCCAGCAAACCCAAGAACGTTTCAAAGAAATCAATATGGAATGCATTGGATTTTTTGATGATTTCACGGATTGCATCATTTACCACGCTGACAAAAGCAATCGGACGATCGCCAAACTGTTCGGCTGTCTTATTGACCTCATCCACTACGGCCAACGCTTTTTCAGACGTATCGATAAATGGATAAACATGGCGCTTGAACTCGACATTGCCGAATTGGTTCAACAGGGCTTCACCGATATTTTCGGCGGTCAGACCGGTGCGGTCGGAAATATAGAAGACTTGGCGTGGAGCAGTCATAGTGAATCCTTCTGAGGGTAACATTTCAGACGGCAATCATAGCAGTTACAGCCTTTGCAATAAAGCGATTCCCGGTAGATTACACAGGATTACAACAAATTTGAACAAATTTTAAATTAGAATAAAATTTTATTTTTTTAGATTTATTGGAATTATATTCCATATTTGCAAAATAAATTTCGATTCTTAAATTTATTAACTTATTTTGTTTTCCATATTTAACAAGAAGATAACACGTAAAAACATGAATCTGATATTCATATTTCAGAAGGCTACACGCCTGAAAAGCACAATATCACAGACGAATTTGTGATTTTTAAAAAGATAAAACACATGACAGCCATCAAACGAATGGCTACAATAAGCAGGCGGATTTGTTTCTTTTTTAACATTTTTGGATTGGATTGGACACACAAATGGCCGAAAACTACGTTATTTGGTTTGAAAACCTGCGTATGACTGACGTTGAGCGAGTGGGCGGTAAAAATGCCTCGTTGGGCGAAATGATCAGCCAACTGACTGAAAAAGGCGTGCGCGTTCCCGGCGGTTTTGCAACCACAGCCGAAGCTTATCGTGCTTTCCTGGCTCACAATGGTCTGAGCGAGCGTATTTCCGAAGCCCTGAAACAGCTGGATGTTGAAGACGTTGCCGAATTGGCACGCATGGGTAAAGAAATCCGTCAATGGATTTTGGATACTCCGTTCCCTGAGCAGCTGGATGCTGAAATCGAAACAGCTTGGAACAAAATGGTTGCCGATGCCGGCGGTGCGGACATTTCCGTTGCCGTACGTTCTTCCGCAACAGCAGAAGACTTGCCGGACGCTTCTTTCGCCGGCCAACAAGAAACCTTCCTGAACATCAACGGCTTGGATAACGTTAAAGAAGCAATGCACCATGTATTCGCTTCCCTGTACAACGATCGTGCCATTTCTTACCGTGTCCACAAAGGCTTCGAACACGACATCGTTGCCCTTTCTGCCGGCGTACAACGCATGGTGCGTTCTGACAGCGGTGCTTCCGGTGTGATGTTTACCATCGATACCGAATCCGGTTACGACCAAGTCGTTTTCGTTACCTCTTCTTACGGTTTGGGCGAAAACGTCGTACAAGGCGCGGTAAACCCTGACGAATTCTATGTATTCAAACCTACTTTGAAAGCAGGCAAACCAGCTATCCTGCGCAAAACCATGGGTTCGAAACAAATTAAAATGATCTTTACCGACAAAGCCGAAGCCGGTAAATCTGTAACCAACGTTGAGGTACCTGCAGAAGACCGTCAACGCTTCTCCATTACCGACGCCGAAGTAACCGAGTTGGCTCATTACGCGCTGACCATCGAAAAACACTACGGCCGCCCAATGGACATCGAATGGGGCCGTGACGGCTTGGATGGCAAACTCTACATCCTGCAAGCGCGCCCTGAAACCGTGAAATCTCAAGAAGACGGCAGCCGCAACCTGCGCCGCTTCTCTATCAACGGCGAAAAGGTTGTCTTGTGCGAAGGCCGAGCCATCGGTCAAAAAGTTGGCCAAGGTAAAGTTCGCTTGGTGAAAGATGCATCCGAGATGGATTCCGTTGAAGCAGGCGACGTACTCGTTACCGACATGACCGACCCGGATTGGGAACCGGTAATGAAACGTGCTTCTGCCATCGTGACCAACCGTGGCGGCCGTACCTGCCACGCAGCGATTATTGCACGTGAATTGGGTATTCCGGCTGTTGTAGGTTGTGGCGACGCTACCGATCTGCTGTCCGAAGGCCAAGAAGTTACCGTATCTTGCGCCGAAGGCGATACCGGCTTCATCTACTCCGGCTTGCTGGACGTACAAATTACCGATGTTGCTTTGGACAACATGCCTAAAGCACCTGTAAAAGTAATGATGAACGTTGGCAACCCTGAATTGGCATTCAGCTTCGCCAACCTGCCTAGCGAAGGTATCGGCTTGGCGCGTATGGAATTCATCATCAACCGTCAAATCGGTATCCACCCTAAAGCCTTGTTAGAATTCGATAAACAAGACGATGAATTGCAAGCGGAAATTACCCGCCGCATCGCCGGCTACGCTTCTCCTGTTGACTTCTATGTCGATAAAATCGCAGAAGGTGTGGCAACTTTGGCTGCTTCGGTTTATCCACGCAAAACCATCGTTCGTATGTCTGACTTCAAATCCAACGAGTACGCTAACTTGGTGGGTGGTAGCATCTACGAACCGCACGAAGAAAACCCAATGTTGGGTTTCCGTGGTGCAGCGCGTTATGTAGCCGATAACTTCAAAGACTGCTTCGCACTCGAGTGCAAAGCCTTGAAACGCGTTCGCGATGAAATGGGTTTGACCAACGTCGAAATCATGATTCCATTCGTTCGTACTTTGGGTGAAGCAGAAGCTGTTGTTAAAGCCCTGAAAGAAAACGGTTTGGAACGCGGCAAAAACGGCCTGCGCCTGATCATGATGTGCGAATTGCCAAGCAACGCTGTATTGGCAGAACAATTCTTGCAATACTTCGACGGCTTCTCCATCGGCTCTAACGACATGACCCAGCTGACCCTCGGCCTCGACCGTGACAGCGGTTTGGTATCTGACTCCTTCGACGAGCGTAACCCTGCCGTTAAAGTGATGTTGCACTTGGCAATCTCTGCCTGCCGCAAACAAAACAAATACGTCGGCATTTGTGGTCAAGGCCCATCAGACCATCCGGACTTCGCCAAATGGCTGGTTGAAGAAGGTATCGAAAGCGTATCGCTCAACCCTGATACCGTCATTGAAACCTGGCTGTATCTGGCTAACGAATTGAACAAATAAGTTCGATAAGACAAAAATCCCCTGCCCGTTTATCCCGGCAGGGGATTTTTATTGCCTTATTCAATGCCGTCTGAAAAAACTTTCACTTTCTTTTACCTTAATAAAAAAATCCTTTATCATCAAAATGATAAAAAAAATATGCAGCCATATCCACAAACTTTCAATGTTAATATACTGCCTTTCTGTATTTTACCCCATGCCTTTTGAGTGAACCTTTTCTCACTCTTCCTATCTATCATATACAGCATAACGATACATTTGAAATATCCCATGAATACAAACTTTATTTCCACCTTTCAGACGGCCTTAAAACGTCTAGCACTCATCGGCACCATTGCCGTCTTAGCAGCCTGCGCCGGCAACAATACCTCTTCCAACCGCGCCGTACCTGACGGCTACTACAAAGTCCGCCCTAGCGATACCCTGACCCAAATCGCCAAACGCTACGGACAAAATGTCAACACACTGGTTGCCTGGAATAATCTTCCCAACGCCTCACAAATCGAAGTCGGCCAAGTATTGCGCGTCCGCCGTCATGTTGCCTCACGCAGCACTGCAACGCAGCAAAGCCAAACCACTGCCGTTACCCCGATCAACCGATTGAACCTGCAATGGCCGACCGATAACGCCTTATCCTCCATTATCCAACGCTACAACGGCACAACCAGCAAAGGCATAGATATTGCAGGCACACAAGGCCAACAAATCCGTTCCGCCGCAGCAGGTACCGTTATCTACGTTGGCGAAGAAGTCCGCGGCTACGGTAAGCTGATTTTGATCAGCCACAATGACTACACCATTACCGCCTACGCTCACAACGACACGCTTTGGGTACAAAAAGATCAAAAAGTCCAAGCAGGACAAGTTATCGCCACCATGGGTAGCAGCGATTCAGACAGCGTCAAACTTCATTTTGAAGTACGTCTAAACGGCAAAGCAGTCGATCCCCTGCCTTATTTGACCAGAACAAATTAATACCTCAATCAAAAGGCCGTCTGAAACAAAATTATTTCAGACGGCCTTTTGATTTGTCTCACCATAACACTCATTTCAACAAAGTATTGACCAACTTAACTTATGTTGATTGAGTGAGAACGCCGTTATACAATGACAATTCTTTTTAACATTCTATTTTAGGTGCCCTACTATGTCTCCTAATCGCATCCTTGCAACCGCATTCTTATTTGCTTCTGCATTCGCCAGCGCAGATGTCCATATTGATGAAAGCATCCCTTACCGCGACAAAGAAGAAATCGATACCCGTATCGTTTCTGAATGTTTAGAAGTGGGCAGCATTATGTCCAAATCTTTGCAAGAAACTGCAGCCAAAAGTGATGTAACTGTTATCCGTGACGGTAAAAAACAAGGCACATACGCAGATATCGCCATTACTTCCGCTATGAGCGCAGGCAATGCCTTTATCGGTCACGCCAAAGGTATGGCGGTTTCAGCCGCTTTGTATGTTGACGGCAAACAAGTTAATAAAAAAACCTTCACCCGCAACTCTTCCGGCGGCATGTTTGGCGCTTATAAAAGCTCTTGCGCCGTCTTGAACCGCACTTCTAAAGTATTGGGTTCAGATATTGCCCAATGGGTGGTCCGCGAACAAAAAAACGCTCAAGATAAATAAAACCCCAATTTGATAAAGGCCGTCTGAAAAACCGTATTTCAGACGGCCTATATATTTTCTATTTCTCTAGGAACAAAGAAATAAATTATCCATTAATCATTGTCAGAAATAGAGAATTTTATTTCTAACGCCCTTGATTTTAGAATACCTACCCTCAATTATTAACACCATAAGAATTTTGTATATTAGCAGTCAAAGGAATAACATGGCAGAAAAAAACTATTATGAAATACTGGGCGTTGCCAAAGATGCGGATGAGGCCGAAATCAAAAAAGCCTACCGAAAACTGGTGCGCAAATACCACCCCGATGTCAGCAAAGAACCTGACGCAGCCGAACGTACGGTAGAAATCAACCGTGCCTACGAAACGCTTTCCGACAAAGAAAAGCGGGCTGAATACGATGAAATGTTGGCTAATCCTTACGGACGCAGCGCCGGAGGAAATCCGTTCGGTCAAGGCGGCAATCCGTTTGGCAATGGATTTAACGGTGGCAGCTTCCGCTATGAACGTCATGAAGGCGAGCCGTTCGGAGCGGGAGACTTCAATTTTGAAGATCTTTTTTCATCATTCCGCCAATCCCACACTCGTTCCGAGCAACCCCGCGGCCCAATAAAAGGCGAGGATCAACATGCTGAATTGAGTATTGATATTTACGCAGCGTATGTTGGTGCAGAACGTAGCATGACTTTGAATGTGCCGACTCTAGACGAATACGGACGTGCGGTTTATCAAAATAAAACCCTCAACGTTAAAATTCCCAAAGGTATTGCAGAAGGCCAACAAATCCGTTTGGCCGGTCAAGGTTTGCCGGGATACAACGGTGGGGAAAACGGTGACTTGTACTTAAAAATCAAGTTCCACGACCAACCTGATTTATATGTCAAAAACAGGAAAGACGTATATCAAACAATAGATGTCAAACCTTGGGAAGCCGTATTGGGCGGCAAAATCATCGTCCCTACCGCTTCAGGCCGCTTACAGGTCAATCTGCCTGCCAACAGCCAAAGCGGTAAAAGCATCCGCCTTAAAGGCAAAGGTATTCCTGCAAAAGAAGCCGGAGACCTTTATCTTAATATCCGCATTAATGTTCCGCCAGTAGAGAGCGAAGCCGACCGTGCCGCATGGGAAAAATTGGCCGAACACTTTGCCGCAAAACAAGCATAAGAGAAAGGATAAATTATGATTCAGTCCTCCGATATTACCCTTACTTTTGAAGAAATCGTTGCCGCCAGCCGCTGCCGTCGCGATTGGCTGTTGGAACTTATAGCAGAAGACATCATCAGCATCGATGGTGTGCCCGAAAAAAGCACCTTCAGTGGTTTTCATCTTGCCCGCATCCGTCGCGCACAACGCTTAAGCCGTGATTTTGAGGCCGGCATTCCCGCATTGGGGCTGATTATGCGGCTGTTGGACGAGGTGGAAGAGCTCAGAAAAATACAGCGTCCGCTGGTACTACTCGAAGAAGAGTAAATATCGACAAGTTGTTCGATTAAATATTGATGACAAAAAAAGTTTTTGATGTTTATTGATATTCTATAATGAAAGGCCGTCTGAAAGTATTTTCAGACGGCCTTTTTATGCCTTCATTAACAACAGCGTCCACCATTGGCGCCGCAACGGCGTTTACGGCAGTAGTCTTGGAATTGTAGTTCGGTCATGATCGGCGCGTTGGGATTATGTCTGCGCTGGCGGGCAACGTAGTTTTCATAATCTGGAACACCGGCCATCAAGTTTGCTGTCAACTTGATGGTTTTCCACCAAGATGCGAGCTTATGCTTCACTCTGAACCTCCGGCTGTTTACCGTCGCGGTACACTGCTGGAATTTCTTTAGCAGTTGGCCAGCCGACTTTACGGGCTTTCATGGCGGTACGGAAACCATACACGGCGACAATCACGACAACTGCCAGGAACAAAGCGGTCAGACCAGCATTGATTTGGTCGTTGAAGATGATTTGCGACATTTCGCCAATGTCTTTAGCTGGGGCAAGGACTTCGCCTGAAGCCAAGGCATCGCGGTATTTGCTTGCGTGAGCCAAGAAGCTGACGCGCGGATCGCTATGGAACAGTTTTTGCAAACCGGCATAGCAGGTGACAAACAATACGCCAAAAGCAGGAACCAAGGTGACCCAAACATAGCGGTCGCGTTTCATTTTCACCAATACAACGGTACACATAATCAACGCTACGCCTGCAAGCATTTGGTTGGCGATACCGAACAACGGCCAGAGCGAGTTAATACCACCCAGAGGGTCGGTTACGCCGGTATAGAGGAAGTAACCCCACAATGCCACAGCCAAGAATGTTGCAACCAAGTTGGCAGGGATAGAGTCGGTATTACCGAATGGTTTGTAGAAGATACTGCCCAAGTCTTGAATCATGAAACGGGCAACGCGTGTACCGGCGTCAACCGCGGTCAAGATGAACAAGGCTTCAAACAGCAAGGCAAAGTGATACCAGAACGCCATCATGGCTTCGCCCGGAATCAGACGGCTCATGATGTGTGCCATACCGACTGCGAGGGTTGGCGCACCGCCTGCACGAGACAGAATGGTGTTTTCGCCCACTTCTTTAGCAGTGTGCAACAGGGTTGCGGCATCAACAGGGAAGTTCAGTTTAGTGGTGATGACTTCGGCAGCTGTGTTGGCATCTGTACCAATCAGCGCGGCCGGGCTGTTCATCGCAAAGTACACGCCAGGATCAAGCGACGCGGCAGCGGCCAAAGCCATGATTGCCACAAAGCTTTCCATAATCATGCCACCATAACCGATCATGCGGACGTGGGTTTCGTTTTCCAGCATTTTTGGTGTGGTACCGGAAGAAATCAGCGCATGGAAGCCTGAAACCGCACCACAAGCAATGGTAATGAACAAGAATGGGAACAATGCACCGGAGAATACCGGGCCTGAACCATCGATAAAGTGGGTAACTGCAGGCATTTGCAGAGTCGGGTTAACAATAACGATACCCAAAGCCAAAGCTGCAATCGTACCGATTTTCAGGAATGTAGACAGATAATCGCGTGGAGTCAGCAAGAGCCAAACCGGCAATACGGAAGCCACGAAACCGTAAATCATAATCGCCCAAGTCAGCTGAATGCCGTCAAGGTCAAACCAGTGACCGAAGGAGCTGTGAGCAACATCTTCACCGTAAATCACCGCCAGCATCAACAAGATAAAGCCGACGATGGAAATCTCGCCAATTTTGCCCGGACGGATATAACGCGTGTAGATACCCATAAACAGAGCGATCGGCATAGTTGCTGCGATGGTGAACGTACCCCAAGGGCTGTGAACCAATGCTTTCACAACAATCAGCGCCAACACCGCCATGATGATGACCATAATCATCAAAATACCGATGGATGCAATCACGCCGGGAACAGTACCGAGTTCTTGTTTCACGATATCGCCCAAAGACTTACCGTCACGGCGCATAGAAACAAACAGTACCATCATATCCTGTACGGCACCGGCAAATACCACGCCGAAAATAATCCACAAAGTACCGGGCAGATAACCCATTTGCGCTGCCAATACAGGACCAACCAGAGGGCCTGCGCCGGCAATAGCGGCAAAGTGGTGGCCGAACAGTACGCCTTTATGTGTAGGAACATAGTCCAAGCCGTCATTGTGGCGTTCTGCCGGAGTCAGACGGTTAGGATCAAGCTGCATCACACGATTGGCAATGTAAAGACTGTAAAAACGGTAGGCAATGCAGTATACCGAAATGGCGGCCGTAACCATCCAAATCGCACTGACTTGCTCGCCACGGCTGAGAGCTAAAGTAGTAAAGGAGGCCAAGCCTACCAAAACCACAATGCCCCAGATCAAAAATGATTTGAGCGATTTCATTGATTTATCCTTAAAACGTGATGCACCAAGGCTTGCTTTAGCGACAAACTGCCTTAATGCGCTTCAGAAAGACCAGTCATTATAGTCTTCATGATTTCATGAGTGAAATGTCATTTCAACCCAAATTCGACTGAAAACAAAATGATTAGTTCGTCCGTAAGGTTAACACAAACAGACAATATACCCTTCATTTTTTACTTCAAAACCAAATATTCCTTAACATATAGCAAACGAAAGGCCGTCTGAAAACCCAAATCTTCAGTTTTCAGACGGCCTGACAAACGGTCAATGCTATAATCCGATATTCCCATTTCTCTATATTGCCATACCATGCAAAACAACGATTCCGAAACCATGCGCCTCTCCAAACGCATGGCACAATTAGGCTTATGCTCGCGCCGCGAGGCAGACAGCTACATCGAGCAAGGCTGGGTCAAAGTCAACGGCCAAACCGCCGTACTTGGCCAAAAAGTCACCGAGCGCGACCGTATCGACCTCAACAAACAAGCCCATGAAAAACAAGCCGCGCGCGTAACCATCCTGCTGAACAAACCCGTCGGCTACGTCAGCGCGCAAGCAGAAAAAGGCTATAAATCCGCCGCCGAACTCATTACCGCCGAAAACCATTGGGAAGGCGACGACAGCCGCATCCCTTTCAGCGAAAAACACAAATTTGGTTTAGCCCCTGCCGGCCGCTTGGACATTGACTCTGTCGGATTGTTGGTGCTTACCCAAGATGGCCGCATCGCCAAACAGCTGATTGGCGAAAACAGCAGCAGCGAAAAAGAATACCTCGTCCGCGTCCGTGGCAAGCTGGACGACAAAGGCCTTGCCCTGCTCAACCACGGCTTGAGTTTGGACGGAGAAAAATTGCGCCCCGCCAAAGTCGAATGGCAAAACGAAGACCAGTTGCGCTTTATTTTGCGACAAGGCAAAAAACGTCAAATCCGCCGTATGTGCGAACTGGTCGGCCTGCGTGTCATCGGTTTGAAACGCATCCGTATGGGCAAGGTCAAACTCGGCAGACTGCCGCCGGGAAAATGGCGTTATTTACGCGCTGACGAATCGTTTTAATTGCAGATAACAAAAAGGCCGTCTGAAAACACATTTCAGACGGCCTGATCTTTTACTGCTTACTCGATATAAGTAAACTTCGCACGTTTGATATTGCAGAGGATTTCGTACGGAATCATACCGGCAATTTCGGAAACCTCATTGATATTAATCACATCGCCCCAAAGCTCTACTTCCGCGCCCAAGCCCTCTTTCGAGGCTTCCAGCTCAACCGTAATCATATCCATAGATACCCTGCCGATAATGCGGCTGCGTTTGCCATCCACCGCCACAGGGGAATTAGTGGAAGCACGACGCGGATAACCGTCGGCATAGCCGCATGCAATCAAACCGACACGGGTAGATTTGCTGGTATAGAACGTTGCGCCGTAGCCAATCGGAGAATGCGGTTGCAACACACGCTCGCCGAAAACGCGGGAAGTCAGGCGCATAACCGGTTTCAAACGCTCATCCACGCCGCCGAAAGGCGAAATACCATATAAGGCCAAACCGGCACGTCCCCAATCGCGTCGTGCTTCAGGCACGTTCAAAATCGCGGCGGAATTGGCCAAACTCTCCTCTCCTTCCAAACCCTCGCAGGCCAAATCAAACGCTTCAAGTTGCATTTCGGTCATGCCGTTTTCCGGCTCGTCCGCACAGGCAAAATGGCTGAATTTCACAATGTTTTCAACCAATTCGGATTGTTTCAATGCAGTATAGGCCGCAGCATAGTTATGCGGGAAGAAACCGGCACGGTGCATACCCGAGTCCATTTTCAGCCATACGGTTGTCGGACGTTGCCACTCATGATGCACAAACGCCTCCAGCTGCCATTGGCTGCCGATTGCCGGCCACAAATTATAACGGTCAACATCCGCATACTCGGCAGCATCAAACACGCCTTCCAACAAAACAATCGGATTTTTAATGCCGTTTTGACGCAATTCCACGCCTTCATCTACCGTTGCCACCGCAAAACCGTCGGCAATATCCGCCAACGCATGTGCACATCTGACCGCGCCATGCCCGTAAGCATCGGCCTTAATCACAGCCAACAATTTATTGCCGTGCAACTCTTTGAGAAGACGATAATTTTGACGTAAATTATCCAAACGGATTTGCGCATTGAGCGGACGCATAATGTATTCCTCTTATCGGCATCCGTTTCAGACGGCCTGCCCTATTACTTTGAAGCGAATATTATAGGTCAAAAACCATACAGGATTCCATGAAATACACAAGATTAATATCTTCCTTCCGCCTTACCTTTAAGGATTTATGCTTCTTCTGAGCCTGTTTTAAGGTTATGATGTTATCCAAATTGAAAACGACAAGCATCAAAGCCATGAAAGAACTCGACAAAACCGACTTAAAAATTCTCAAGCTCCTACAACAAAACGCACGTATCCCCATGACCGAATTGGCTGAAAAAGTCGGCCTCTCCACTACGCCGGTAACCGAACGCGTCCGCCGCTTGGAACGCGACAACCTCATTACCGGCTATCACGCCCATCTGAATCCACATGCCTTAGGTCAAAGCCTCTTGGTCTTTGTCGAACTGAAACTGCGTTCAAAATCCGGCAATATTTTTGAAGACTTCAAACGCGAAGTGCTGAAGATTCCGCAAATTTTGGAATGCCACTTAGTCTCCGGCGAATACGACTACCTCATCAAAGTCCGCCTGCCCAATATGTCCGCCTATCGCGATATGCTCGGCAATATCCTGCTGCAACTGCCGGCAGCAGCCGAAAGCCGCAGCTATGTTGTCATGGAAGAAGTCAAAGAAGAAGTAGTATTAGACATCTAATACCATTCAACCAACAAAGGCTGTCTGAAAGATTACAACATTCATACGGCCTTTGTTTTAAACAGGCAAAAAAAAATGCACACATCCGATAGAATGTGTGCCAAGTCTACAAAGGAGAAATAGAGGAGAAACTATTAACTGACTACTCGAACCAGCTAACGAAACGAATTATGCAACAAGAGATTCAACCGCGCAAGTATTTTTCTTGTAAAGTTTCTTAATTATTCAATTTACAAATTTTAAATGTAATCATATTTCAATATAGATAAAAAAATGCGCATACCGTTTCGATATGCGCCAAGTCTACAAAGGAGAAATAGAGGAGAAAAATCAAGCTGCATCAAGCAACTCAACGGCGCGAATTATCCTAGCCTTCTACCCGACTGTCAACTGTTTTCCCATCTATTTTCAAGTATTTTGCTAAAAAACAACAAATACGCTATTCCCCTCTTTTTCTTGCTATTTTCGCCCATATATAAAAAGAATTTAGGGCCGTCTGAAACATATATTGCCACTAAAGATAAACGGCTCCATACTCACACATTCATCGTCCATATCAACCCAACCCAAAGACCATGACCGCCCCACTTTCCCTTGCCGTCGTCGGCCATACCAACACAGGCAAAACCTCGCTCTTACGTACGCTTTTGCGCGACAGCACCTTCGGTGAAGTGAAAAACGCGCCATCCACCACGCGCCATGTCGAAGAAGCCCTCATCAACGATGGCGACGACAGCTTGGTTTACCTCTACGATACCCCTGGCCTTGAAGATGCAGGCGGCGTGTTGGACTGGCTGGAAACCCACACATCCGCACGCGATGACGGTATCGAACGCATCAAGCAATTCCTCAGCAGTCATGAGGCGCATCACGAGTTCAACCAAGAGGCCAAAGTGCTGCGCCAAGTCATGCAAAGCGATATGGCCATGTACGTCATCGATGCGCGGGAACCCGTCCTCGACAAATACAAAGACGAGCTGACCATTTTGTCTTGGTGCGCCAAGCCCATCATGCCCGTGTTCAACTTTACCCAAAATCAAGACCTGACCACTTGGACCAACATGCTCGCCCGTCGAACCCTGCATGTTTACGCCGGTTTCGATACCGTTGCCTTCGACTTTGAAGGCGAAATCCGATTGTGGGACAACTTTGCCACCATGTTACCTAAGCGCGACATCCTCGACCGCCTCATCAATATGCGCCGTCGCGAGTGGCAACGGCTGGATACGGAAGCGCGTCGTGAAATTGCCGATTTTCTGCTGGATGCCGCCGCATTTACCCAAGAAATTGCCGAAAACGACGACCCTGCCCCGACTTTGGAAGTCATGCAATCGGAAATCCGCCAACTTGAGCGGCAAATGCAACAACGCCTGTTCACACTTTACCACTTCTATCACGACGAAGTCGGCAGCGACAGCACATGGATGCCCAAAGCCTTCAAACAAGACCCGTTTGATAGCGAGTTGCTCAAACATTACGGCATCCGTACCGGCACCGGCGCAACCGCAGGCGCGCTCATCGGCTTAGGCTTGGACATTGCTACACTTGGCGGATCGCTTGGTTTGGGTACAGCCATTGGTGGACTATTAGGCGGTATTTTGCCCAATGCCCAAGACATCACCGACAAAATCAACGGTCGACAAACCCTGCATACCGATCCAGAAACCCTTACCCTACTCGCCGCACGCGCACTGGATTTGTTGCACGTCTTGCAAACGCGCGGCCATGCGGCTCAATCGCATATCGAGCTAAAAGAACGCAAAGCGCCATGGAATGCAGCCAAATTGCCAAGCGAACTCAACAAAGCGCGCAGCAACCGCAAATGGTCTTCGCTCAACACACACCAGCCCGAAGCCAGCCGTAACGAACGCGCAGCCTATGTCGCCACTTTAAGCGAGAAATTAAAAGCTTAGAATTGCCGCATAACAAAAAGGCCGTCTGAAATCCAAATGTTTCAGACGGCCTTTTAATCTTAGTGGTCAAATACTTATTCGGCAGCTTTGGTTTCGCGTTTCAAACCGCCACCAAGTGCTTTATACAAGTCGGCAAGATTTTCCAAACGGGTCAGCTGATTAGCCAAAAGAGCAGTTTCTGCACTGTAATTGCTACGCTCGGCATCCAGCAAATCCAATGCGCTGGATACACCATGTTTGTAGCGCAGGCTGATGAGGCGCAGGCTGTCGTTGTAGGCGCGGCTTTGTTTGCTCAAAGCGTCATAGCTTTTATCCAGCTGTTCGCGTGCAACCAACGCATTGGAAACGTCTTGGAATGCGGATTGAACAGCGGCTTCATAAGCAACGATTTGTGCCTGTTGGCGCAGTTTGGCTACGTCAAGATTGGCTTTGTTTGTGCCCCAGTCAAAGATAGGCAGGGTGATGGATGGTGCAAAAGCCCAAATACCTGTGCCGCTCTTAAACAGGCCGCTCAACTCGCCGGAAGCGTTACCGACAGAACCGGTTAGGCTGATGCGCGGGAAGAAGGCCGCACGTGCCGCGCCGATATTGGCATTGGCTTGTTTGAGCGCATGTTCGGCCGCACGGATATCCGGACGGTTGAGCAACACGTCTGAACTCAAACCGGCAGGCAGTTTGGTCATTTTGAACTGTTTGTTCAAAGGCAGACCGGCAGGCAAGTCTTCGGGCAAAGGTTGATTAATCAACATAGCCAAGGAATTGCGCGCTTGCTCGCGGTTTTTCACCGCGGATGCGTAATCGGCTTTGGCTGATTCAATCAGCGCTTCCTGTTGGCGCAAATCAACGGCGGAAATCACGCCGGCCTTATGGCGTAATTGCGAGAGCTTGTAAGTCGCTTCACGGGTTTGCAACACACGTTGTGCCAATGCCATGGTTTCTTCCGCGTAGCGTTCGTTAAAGTAGGCTTTGGCAACGGTAGAAATCAGGGTCAAATGGGCGGCATCGCGGTTTGCAGCCACATTGAAATAACCTTGCAACGCGGCTTCGCTGGTACTGCGGACACGGCCGAAGAGGTCAAGCTCATAAGAGGCTGCGCCCAAACCCACGCTGTATTGGCTGCTAACGCTGCCGCCACTCAAACTGCCTTGACGCGAACCTGTACCGCTGGCATTGACGGTTGGCAACAAATTATTACGCGCAATCATGTATTGCTTGCGGTAGATTTCCGCATTCAGCGCGGCTGTACGCAAATCGGTATTGCGTTCCAATGCGATGTCGATCAGGCGGTGAAGGCGAGGATCGGCAAAGTAATCTTGCCAACCCAATTCGGCTGCACGGATACCGTCGTCAACAGTGTCGTATTTAAACGTATCGGCCACGGCAACTTGAGGCTGCTCATATTTCGGCATCATGGTACAGGCCGACAAAGCCACGGCGGCGGCAACGGCGGTCAGTACAGGTTTGAATGTAATCTTCTTCATTTTAGAATCCTTTAGCATTTTGAGGCCGTCTGAAAATTTTTCAGACGGCCTTTGCTTTAGTGCTTGTCTGAATCTTGTTTACCGTCTTCAATCATGCCGGCTTCAGCGGCGTGTTTGGCGGCCATCTCATGCTCGTGTGCGGTTTCTTTAAAGAATTTGCGCACAACCACATAGAACAAAGGCACAAGGAACACAGACAGAATCGTACCGATCAACATACCCCAGACCACGGTCGTACCAATCGCACGTTGGCTGGCGGAGCTGGCACCGCTGGCAACATAAAGCGGTACCACGCCCAAGATGAAGGCAAACGAAGTCATGATAATCGGACGGAAACGCAAGTGTGCGGCGGCAAGCGCAGCTTCAAGCGCGCTCTTGCCTTGCGCTTGCAGGTCTTTGGCAAACTCGATAATCAAAATCGCGTTTTTCGCACTCAAACCCATCACCGTAACGAAACCGACTTGGAAGTAGATATCGTTGGCGTATGCCGGAATACTGCCCAGTAATGCTTCAAACATGTTACGGCCAGTCACACCCAATGCCGCGCCAATCAAGCCCAACGGAATCACAAGGATAACCGCCAACGGGATAGACCAGCTTTCGTACAAAGCAGCCAATACCAAGAATACAGCGGCAGCGGCCAATGCGTACAATACGACAGTTTGCGAGCCGCCTTTAGCCTCTTCACGAGACTGGCCTCCCCATTCCAGACTGTAACCGCCGCCCATGTCATCAACCATTTGCTGTACCGCAGTCATGGCCTGACCGGAAGATACGCCATTAACAGGCGAGCCGGAAAGCTCCATTGCCGGATAACCATTGAAGCGGACGCTTTGTTCCATACCGTTTTCCCAAGAAACAGTAGCAATGGTAGAAAGCGGTACAGCAACGCCGGATTTGTTCGGCACGGTCAGGTTCAGAATATCGGCAGGCTGCATACGGGCACTCGCATCAGCTTGTACCATCACGCGTTGCAGACGGCCTTGATTCGGGAAATCGTTGACATAAGACGAACCCAAAGAAGAAGCCAAAGCAGTACGGATATCAGAGAACGAAATACCTTGTGCGGCTGCGGCGGAACGATTGATGTCGATTTTCAACTGCGGCGCATCTTCCAAACCGCTCGCACGGACGGTACTTGGGTTAAACAAACCGCTTTTACGCATTTTGTCAATCAACTCATTGCGCTTGGCCAATAATGCGGCATGGCCGCTGTTGTTACGGTCTTGCAGGTAAATCGTCAAGCCGGAGCCTGTACCCAATTCCATAATGGCAGGAGGCACAATCGCCAAACCGAAACCGTCTTTCAGCGTAGCCATCATCATGCCGGTCAACTTACCGGAAATAGAAGTCGCATCGCTGCCCGGGGCAGTACGTTCGCTCCAGTCTTTCAGAATGACAAAGCCCAAAGCCATGTTTTGACCGGAACCTGAAAAACTGAAGCCGGAAACGGTAATGATGTTCTCAATCTCAGGTATAGATTTTGCCAGCTGAGTGATTTGAGCCAAAGTTGCATCGGTACGCTCTTTGGTCGCGCCGGCAGGCAGCTGTACGCTCAACATCAAGTTACCTTGGTCTTCAGTCGGCAAGAAGGAAGTCGGCAGACGCATAAACAGGAATACGCCCACAACAGTCAAACCAATATAGACAACCATCATGCGCAAAGTCTTGCGCAAGACTTTGGCAACCCAGCCTTCGTAGCCGTGTGTCCAGCTGTCGAATTTTTTGTTAAACCAACCGAAGAAACCTTTTTTCTCTTCGTGATGACCCTTCTGAATCGGTTTGAGCATGGTGGCACATAATGCCGGAGTCAGCGTCAAGGCAAGGAATGCGGAGAATGCAATCGATGCCGCCATGGTCAAGGCAAACTGTTTGTAAATGTTACCTGTTGCACCGCTAAACATTGCCAGCGGAACAAATACGGACATCAACACGGCAGTAATACCAATCACCGCGCCGGAAATCCGACCCATCGCTTTTTTGGTTGCAGCCTTAGGCGACAGACCTTCACTCGCCATAATACGCTCAACGTTTTCAACGACCACAATCGCGTCATCGACCACAATACCGATCACCAATACCATCGCAAACATGGTCAATACGTTAATCGACATACCCATGTATGAGATAAAGGCAAAACCGCCCAACAGGGAAATCGGTACAACAATGGTCGGAATCAGCGTATAGCGGATGTTTTGCAGGAAGAGATACATCACTAAGAATACCAATACGATGGCTTCCAAAAGCGTATGGATCACTTTCTCAATCGAAATTTCCACAAATTTGGAAGTATCGTAAGGAACTTTCCAGCTCATGCCGTCTGGAAAATACTTCTGCAAAACTGCCATTTTTTCTTTCACGGCAGTCGCCGTTGCCAAAGCGTTACCGCTGTTGGACAGCATCACTGCCATACCGGTGGTATTCACGCCGTTCAAACGTGTGGAAGTAGAATAGTCCTGCATACCCAAGCTGACTTTGGCAACGTCTTTCAGATAGACATTAGAACCATCGGTATTGGATACCAAAATGATGTTGCCAAACTCTTCAGCAGTGCTCAGCTGACCTTGAGCCGTCACAGTTGCTGAAATGGTCTGACCTGCAGCCGCCGGCAAAGAGCCGATAGAGCCTGCAGAAATTTGGATATTTTGAGTAGCCAGTGCGTTGGTTACCGTTGCAAAAGACAGGTTGTAGTTTTGCAGTTTTTTCGGGTCAACCCAAATACGCATGGCGCGTTGCGCACCAAACAATTGTACCTGCCCTACGCCGTCGATACGCTGCAGTTCAGGAATGATATTGCGCTGGGCGTAATCGTTCATTTCCTCAATGGATTGCTTTTCAGAAGAAAGCATGACCACTTGCAAGAAGTTGGAACGCGCTTTAGATACGGTTACACCATATTGCTGTACGGTAGACGGCAATGTGGACAACACTTCAGACAGTTTGTTCTGCACGTCTACCTGCGCCAAATCTTCATTGGTTTCCGGTGTAAACGTCAGACTGACGCTGCCGCTGCCGCTGGAATTGGCAGAAGTCGTCATATAGTCCAAACCTTCCACACCGTACATATTACGTTCGATAACGGCCAGTACGCTGTCTTCCATTACCTGAGCAGAAGCGCCCGGATAAGTAGCGCGCAAAGTAATGGTCGGTGCAGCAACGGACGGATATTGGGAAATCGGCAGTTTTTGAATGCCGAAAATACCCGCTGCGATAATAAAAATCGCAATAACCCATGCAAAAATGGGGCGGTCAATAAAAAACTTAGACATTCATGCGTTCCTTATTTGGCTTCAGATGCAGCTTTAGCTTCAGGCTTGGCCTCGGATGCAGCCTGGCCGTCTGAAACTGCCGGTGTTGCTGCCGCAGCGCTTGCAGGTGGTGTCCATTCTTTCGGCGTTACCTTTTTAGCACCCGACATAGCGGCAATGCTGATGCCTTCAACAATCACTTTGTCGCCGTCTTTCAGGCCGTCTGTAATAACCCAATTGCTACCTTGCTGTTGGGCAATGGTCACGACACGCGCTTCCATTTCGCTCTTGTCATTCACTACCATCACAGTATCTTGCGAACCGCGGGTAACTGCTTGTTGCGGCACTACAAATGCATTATCCACAGCCACTTGTTCCATCAATACGCGCACATACAAGCCCGGCATCAAGATATTTCTGTCGTTAGGAATGGCTGCACGCAAAGTAATTTGACCGGTCGTTTCATTGACAGTCGGATCTGCAAACAGCAGACGGCCTTTTTCAGGGTAAACCGTACCGTCGTCAAATTTGATATCCACTGCAATCGCGCCGTTTGCCGCCAACAATTTGCCTTCGGCAACCTGTTGACGCAGTTTCATGACCTCACTCGCAGACTGGGTAACGTTGACATACATCGGATTGGTTTGTTGGATAGTGGCCAAAACAGTGGTATCGCCGGAATTCAGCAGCGTACCTTCAGAAACTTTAGATTGACCGATAAAGCCGGAAATCGGCGCAGTAATGCGGGAGCGGTTCAGGCTGATACCGGCAGATTTGATGGCTGCTTGAGCGGATTTGACACCTGCCTCTGCTGAACGCTTGGCCGTTACGGCCGCATCATATTCTTGTTGGCTGATGGCATCGGCGGCAACCAGCGGTTTGTAGCGGGCTAAGTCGGCATTCGCTTTAGCCAAAGTAGCTTGCGCACTCGCCAACTGGGCGCGTGCGCTTTCTAAGTTTGCTTCATAAGATGAGCTGTCGATTTGATATAAAGGCTGACCGGCTTGCACATAGCTGCCCTCTTGAAACAGGCGTTTTTGCAGAATACCGCCGACTTGGGCGCGAACTTCCGCAGTACGCAATGATTCCAGACGGCCCGGCAACTCGGTTGTCAATGCAACGGTTTCCGGATGTACAGTAACCACGCGGACTTCAGGCGCAGGTTGTTTTTGCTGTTGCTGACTGCTTTGCGCCTGTTGGCCGGCTGCTTTTTCATCGCCTTTGCCGCAAGCGGAAAGCGCCAACGCAGTAGCTGCTGCGATTGCCGCGATACGCATCATTTTAGAAGCATAAAGAGCCATAATTTTCCTATCTCTATGATAAATAAGGGTTTGACTAATTAAAAATTGATTACTTTAATCTCATATTTCACAAACAGAAATTGCCTGTTTTTATAAAAAACAGGCCGATTATATATAGTGTTGAGAAACACTATCAAGTACTAAATTGAATTATACATACATTCTTTCATGTTCAGAAGTAATTTTTTATAATCCGAACCATAAATTTACATTTCCTACAAAAAAACCATGAGAAGAACCAAAACCGAAGCTTTAAAAACCAAAGAATATCTCATGCTTGCTGCATTAGATACGTTTTATAAGAAAGGCATTGCCCGCACTTCGCTCAACGAAATCGCCCAAGCCGCAGGCGTAACGCGCGGCGCGCTGTATTGGCATTTCAAAAACAAAGAAGATTTGTTTGATGCCTTGTTCCAACGGATTTGCGACGACATCGAAAGCTGCATGAAAGAGGACTCGAACAACAATAACGAACAGGCTTGGCCAAGCTTCCGCCTGACCCTAACCCGTTTTTTCGAGCGACTGCAACATAACGAGCTTCACTACAAATTCCACAGCATTTTGTTTTTAAAATGTGAACATACCGAGCAAAACGAGGCAGTCATTGCCATCGCTAAAAAACACCAATCATTATGGCGTGAAAAAATCATTGCCGTCCTGACTGATGCGGTACAACAAAAAGCGTTGGCGGATAATTTGGATACCGATATGGCGGTCATCTTCATCAAGTCTTCATTAGACGGCTTGATTTGGCGCTGGCTTTCTTCAGGTCAAGGCTTCGATTTGGCGCAAACCGCCCCCCGCATGATTGAAATCATCATTGATACATTGGAAAACCATCCGCAATTAAGAAAACAATCTTAAACATTAAAAATAAAAGGCCGTCTGAAACATTAAAAGTTTCAGACGGCCTTTTGGTTCAAACCTAATTAACGTGTTACCGGTTTATAACGGATACGTTTCGGTTTCGCGCCCTCTTCACCCAAACGGCGTTTCTTGTCGGCTTCGTATTCCTGATAGTTGCCGTCAAAGAACACCCATTTAGAGTCGCCTTCGCAAGCCAAAATATGCGTAGCGATACGGTCGAGGAACCAGCGGTCATGCGAAATCACCATCACGCTGCCGGCAAATTCCAACAATGCGTCTTCCAACGCGCGCAGGGTTTCTACGTCGAGGTCGTTAGACGGTTCGTCCAGCAGCAACACATTGCCGCCGCTCAACAAGGTTTTTGCCAAGTGCAGACGGCCGCGTTCGCCGCCAGACAATTGACCTGCGATTTTGCTTTGGTCACTGCCTTTGAAGTTGAAGCGTCCCAAATATTGGCGGGCTGGAATTTCAAACTGGCCAACCTGCAAAATGTCGCGACCTTCGGCAATGTTGTCGAACACGGTTTTGTCGTTTTGCAAACCTTCACGGCTTTGGTCAATCAGGCTCATTTTCACGGTTTGCCCGATTTTCACTTCGCCCGAATCAGGCTGCTCTTTGCCCGCAATCATTTTAAACAGCGTAGATTTACCCGCGCCATTCGGGCCGATGATGCCGACAATCGCGCCAGCAGGTACTTTGAAGCTCAAATCGTCAATCAGCACTTTATCGCCAAACGATTTGGAAACGTTCACAAATTCAATCACTTCATTACCCAAACGCTCGGCAACAGGGATAAAGATTTCCTGAGTTTCGTTGCGTTTTTGGTATTCGTAGTTGCTCATTTCCTCGAAACGCGCCAGACGCGCTTTGGACTTGGCTTGACGGCCCTTGGCATTTTGGCGTACCCATTCCAACTCCTGCTTCATCGCTTTCACGCGCGCAGCTTCAGACTTCGCCTCGTTTTCCAAGCGTTTTTCTTTCTGCTCCAGCCAAGACGAGTAATTGCCTTTCCACGGGATACCGTGTCCGCGGTCGAGTTCCAAAATCCATTCGGCAGCATTGTCGAGGAAATAGCGGTCGTGCGTTACCGCAACGACTGTGCCGGGGAAGCGCACCAAGAATTGCTCCAGCCATTCGACAGATTCCGCGTCCAAGTGGTTGGTCGGCTCGTCAAGCAAAAGCATATCGGGCTTGCTCAACAAGAGTTTGCACAAAGCCACACGGCGTTTTTCACCGCCGGACAAATTGCCGATTTTGGCATCCCAATCAGGCAGACGCAGCGCGTCGGCAGCAATTTCTAATTCATGCTCTGCACCGCCGCCCGTGGACGAACCCGCCGCAATAATCGCTTCCAGACGGCCTTGTTCTTCCGCCAACGCGTCAAAATCCGCATCAGGATTGGCATACTCGGCATACACTTCTTCCAAGCGTTTCTGCGCGGCAGCCACTTCGCCCAAACCGCTTTCCACTTCCTCGCGTACGGTTTTTTCAGGATCAAGCTCAGGCTCTTGCGGCAGGTAACCGATTTTAATGCCGCCCATCGGCACGGCTTCGCCCTCAAATTCTTTATCCACGCCCGCCATAATCCGCAGCACGGTGGACTTACCCGCGCCGTTCAAACCGAGCAAACCGATTTTCGCGCTGGGGAAAAAGGAAAGGGAAATATCTTTAATGATGGTTTTCTGCGGCGGCACAACCTTGCTCACGCGCAGCATAGAATAGACGTATTGTTGGGACATAGTTTTCTCGTTTTCATCAAACAAATTTCAGATGGCCCATTTTAACCTATTGCCCAAATACTTGCTTGTTCAAATGCCGTCTGAAAATAGAAATAAGCATCAAAATATACACCGCACCGAACCGATACCCTCATTGCCCGACGGTATCAATGCCAAACCACAAAAAATTTGATTTAAGCCAGTTTATCCTTGAACTGGCATTGCCAATATCCGGCGCGCTTCATAAAATGCACCTATATCCTTGAAAGTACGCACACAAACAATAACGACAGAGAACACCACACCAAGGAACCTTTCAGATTTCTCAATAAAAATACTTTTTAAAAAAAGGATTTACCTCATGTCGGAAAATACGCAAAAAACAGCAAAACAAGGTTTGCCGTCACTGGCAAAAAGTACGATTTGGATGCTGAGCTTCGGCTATCTCGGCGTTCAGACGGCCTTTACCCTGCAAAGCTCACAAATGAGCCGAATTTTTCAAACTTTAGGCGCCGACCCGCACAATTTGGGCTGGTTTTTCATTCTGCCCCCATTGGCCGGTATGTTGGTTCAGCCGATTGTGGGCTACTACTCAGATCGCACTTGGAATCCGCGCCTGGGCGGCCGCCGTCTGCCGTATCTGCTTTACGGCACGCTGATTGCGGTCATCGTGATGATTTTGATGCCGAACTCGGGCAGCTTCGGCTTCGGCTATGCGTCGCTGGCGGCCTTGTCGTTCGGCGCGCTGATGATTGCGCTGTTGGACGTATCGTCGAATATGGCGATGCAGCCGTTTAAGATGATGGTCGGCGACATGGTCAACGAGGAGCAGAAAGGCTACGCCTACGGCATTCAAAGTTTCTTGGCCAATACAGGTGCAGTCGTCGCCGCTATCCTGCCATTCGTCTTTGCCTATATCGGCTTGGAAAACACGGCAGAAAAAGGCGTCGTGCCGCAGACCGTGGTCGTGGCATTCTATGTGGGCGCGACGTTGCTGATTATTACCAGTGCGTTCACGATTTTCAAAGTGAAGGAATACGATCCGGAAACCTACGCCCGCTACCACGGCATCGACGTGGCGGCGAATCAGGAGAAGACCAACTGGATCAAACTCTTGAAAACCGCGCCTAAAGCGTTTTGGACGGTTACTCTGGTGCAGTTTTTCTGCTGGTTCGCCTTCCAATATATGTGGACTTATTCCGCAGGCGCGATTGCGGAAAACGTCTGGCATACGACCGATGCGTCTTCCGTAGGCTATCAGGAAGCGGGCAACTGGTACGGCGTTTTGGCGGCGGTACAATCCATTGCTGCCGTTATCTGCTCGTTTATTCTGGCAAAAGTACCGAATCAATACCATAAAGTCGGTTATTTCGGTTGCTTGGCTCTGGGCGCGCTCGGTTTCTTCTCTATCTTCTTCATCCACAATCAATACGCATTAATCCTGTCTTATACTTTAATCGGTATTGCGTGGGCAGGTATCATTACCTATCCTTTGACGATTGTAACCAATGCCCTCTCCGGCAAACACATGGGTACTTATTTGGGTCTGTTCAACGGCTCTATCTGTATGCCTCAAATCGTCGCCTCCCTGCTGAGCTTTATCCTCTTCCCTATGCTGGGCAGCCATCAGGCAACCATGTTCTTGGTTGCAGGCGCAGTCTTGCTGCTGGGAGCCTTCTCAGTATGTCTGATTAAAGAGACCCACGGCGAATAATCTATCCATACCATCGGCAAAGGCCGTCTGAAACCTTTGCCGAACTTACGATTTTAATAACAGGAGCTTCATAAATGTATACAAGAATCATGGAAATCAGCCCTTGGACATTGCGTTCGGCAAAACTGGAAAAAGAACACAAACGGCTGCAAGAGAGCCTGACCAGTTTGGGCAACGGCTATATGGGTATGCGCGGCAATTTTGAAGAAACCTACTCCACCGACAGCCACTTGGGCACCTACATCGCGGGCGTGTGGTTCCCCGACAAAACCCGCGTCGGCTGGTGGAAAAACGGCTACCCTAAATATTTCGGCAAAGCCATCAATGCGCTCAATTTCAGCAAAGTAAAAATCTTTGTCGACGATCAGGAAGTGGACTTGGCGAAAAACGACGTTGCCGGCTTCTCCGTCGAACTCGATATGCAGCACGGCGTATTGCGCCGCTCGTTCACCGTATTTGGCGTGCGTTTCGATGTGTGCAAATTCCTGTCGGTCGCGCAAAAAGAGCTGGCTCTCATCCGCTGGGAAGCCGTATCCATCGACGGCAAAACCCACCAAGTCCGCATCGATTCCATCATCGACGCCGACGTGAAAAACGAAGACTCCAACTACGAAGAAAAATTCTGGCAGGTATTGGACAAAGGCGTTTCAGACGACCGCTCCTACATTTCCACCCAAACCGTCGCCAATCCCTTCGGCGTGGAACAATTTATCGTCAACGCCGAGCAAACCTTCGCCGGCAGCTTCAAAGCCCTCGGCGGCAGCCAAACCGACTGGCAGGTCTCCAATTCTTTTGAAGCTGAAGTCAGCGGCACGCCCGAAACCTTTGAAAAACGCGTGATTGTTACCACCAGCCGCGATTATCAAGGCTTGGAAGCGGTGAAAGCCGCCGGTCGCGCCTTGTCGGAAAAAATCACAGGCGTTGCATTTGAAACCTTGCTGGAGGCGCACAAAGCAGGCTGGCTGCACCGTTGGGAAATTGCCGACGTGGTCATCGAAGGCAGCGACGAAGCGCAGCAGGGCATCCGCTTCAACCTGTTCCAACTGTTCTCCACCTACTACGGCGAAGACGCGCGCCTGAACATCGGCCCCAAAGGCTTTACCGGCGAAAAATACGGCGGCGCAACCTATTGGGATACTGAAGCCTATGCCGTGCCGCTTTACCTCGCACTGGCGGAACCCGAAGTTACCCGCAACCTGCTGCAATACCGCCGCAACCAACTGCCGCAGGCGCAGCACAACGCGCGCGAACAGGGCTTGGCGGGCGCACTCTATCCGATGGTAACGTTTACAGGCATCGAGTGCCACAACGAATGGGAAATCACCTTCGAGGAAATCCACCGCAACGGCGCGATTCCTTACGCCATCTACAACTACACCAACTACACCGGCGACGAAAGCTATCTTGCCAAAGAAGGCTTGGAAGTCTTGGTCGAAGTGTCCCGCTTCTGGGCGGACCGCGTCCACTTCTCCAAACGCAACGGCAAATACATGATTCACGGCGTAACCGGCCCGAACGAATACGAAAACAACATCAACAACAACTGGTACACCAACACCCTCGCCGCATGGGTATTGGACTACACCCGCGAAGCCTTGGCGAGATACCCGCGTCCGGATTTGAACGTGAGTGCCGCCGAGTTGGAAAAATGGGCGGACATCAGCGCGAATATGTACCGTCCGCATGACGAAGAACTCGGCGTATTCGTCCAACACGACGGCTTCCTCGACAAAGACATCCGCCCCGTGTCCGCGCTTTCGCCCGACGATTTGCCGCTCAACCAGAAATGGTCGTGGGACAAAATCCTGCGTTCGCCCTTCATCAAACAGGCGGACGTCTTGCAAGGCATCTACTTCTTCGGCGACCGTTTCAACATGGACGAAAAACGCCGCAACTTCGACTTCTACGAACCGATGACCGTGCACGAAAGCTCGCTGTCGCCTTGTATCCACGCCATCCTCGCCGCCGAACTGGGCAAAGAAGAAAAAGCCGTGGAAATGTACCAGCGCACCGCCCGCCTGGACTTGGACAACTACAACAACGACACCGAAGACGGCCTGCACATCACCTCCATGACCGGCTCGTGGCTCGCCATCGTCCAAGGTTTCGCCCAAATGAAAACCTGGGGCGGCAAACTCAGCTTCGCCCCGTTCCTGCCGAGTGCGTGGACAGGCTACGCCTTCCACATCAACTACCGCGGCCGTCTGATTAAAGTCGCCGTTGGCAAAGAAAACGTGGTCTTCACCCTGCTCAAAGGCAAGCCGCTCGAATTGCAGGTGTACGGCAAAAACATCACGCTCAACGGCAGCCACACCGTTGCGTTGGAAAAATAAGGAGGATGCAAAATGACTTTCACCGCAGTGCTTTTTGACCTCGACGGCGTCATCACTGACACTGCCGAATACCACTACTGCGCATGGAAAAAGCTCGCCGAAGAACTGGGCATCAGCATCGACCGCAAGTTTAACGAGCAGCTCAAAGGCGTGTCGCGCGACGATTCGCTCAAACGCATCCTCGCGCACGGCGGCAAAACCGTCAGCGAAGCCGAGTTCGCCGAACTGACCCGCCGTAAAAACGACAACTACGTCGAGATGATTCAGGCGGTCAAACCCGAAGACGTGTACCCCGGCATTTTGCCGCTGCTGGAAGCATTGAGGGCAAACGGCAAAAAAATCGCCCTTGCGTCGGCCAGCAAAAACGGCCCGTTCCTGCTCGAACGCATGGGGCTGACCCACTTCTTCGACGCCGTCGCCGACCCTGCCGCCGTCGCGCATTCCAAACCCGCCCCCGACATCTTCCTCGCCGCCGCCGAGGGCGTGGGCGCGGATATCCGCCAATGCATCGGCATCGAAGACGCCGCAGCAGGAGTAGCCGCCATCAAAGCCTCCGGCGCCTTGCCTATCGGAGTGGGCAAAGCCGAAGACTTAGGCAGCGACATCGCGCTGGTGTCCGGCACCGCCGAGCTGACCTACGCCTACCTGCAAAACGTGTGGGCACAGTCGGGCAGGTAAAATACTAAGGAAGTAAAAAGGCCGTCTGAAAACTGGATTTCAGACGGCCTTTATTCTAAAAGTTTCCAGACGACGTTTGAGGTCTTCTGAAAGTTTGAAACAGTGGTGAGAACGACAGACAACGCGTGCGTGCGTACCGCACACACCCTACACCTCGATTTTAAAGTTTGTGTCGCCTCAGATAGGGTGTGTGGCACCAGCCACGCACGCAGTTGGTGGAGATGCAAGCTACGGCTTACTACCGTGGTAGCAATACGTTTTGAACCACTAATTTGGGATTTCTACCAACGCCTGCTGTCCAAGGGTAAGCCGTATAAGGTTGCCGTTACGGCGTGCATGCGCAAACTGCTGACGGTATTGAATACCCGGATGCGTGATTACTTCTCCGAAACGGTATCCAAACGGCTTGATTTGAGTTTTGGTATTTTTACCCGACCGGGTGAAAAATACAGTTGCCACGCCCGCTACGCACACAGACTCCGGTTTGCTACGGTTTGTTTTTGAAAGGCTTCTAATCTTAATTTTAATTTCTTTGCATTTTTATAAGGAATTGATTGAAAATATATTATTAAACTTAATAAAATATTGAAAAATGCACATAAAATATATAATAAAATTTTCCAATTATTGTGTTCAAAGCCAAGAATATATGAATATACTCCTAGACAAAATAAAATAAATGCGAGTATATAATATATAAATGCATCCACAAACCAATCAAGCCAGGAAATATGAATTGTAAGTTTCCCATCATTTATTCTCATATACCTATAACTTTTAACAAGTTGATTAAATGTGAATTCACCATTTAAAAATTTATGAAAATCTATTATTTTTTCTATAGTAACAACTTCTGCATTAAATTTGAATATTCGAACAAAATATTCCCTAATGAGTTCATTTTCTAAGAAATTCCTCACATTAGATTTATGTTTTGTATTGGATATAACTTCTTCTAAAAATTTTCTACGAAAATTTCGTCTTTCTGATAAGTATTCTAATACTCCTCTGAATCTAAAAATGATAATAGCCAATACCATAGTAAAAATTATTACTATAATGAATCCATAATTACCCTTTTCAATGTTACTGAGAATTAAATCTGTAAGCTTTTCTTCCATATCACGGTCTCTGAAACTTAAAAATTATTCCGCCCCAAACAACAACCCTTCCTTAATCCCCCGAATCCTATCCCGCAACACAGCCGCTTCTTCAAACTGCAAATCTCTAGCAGCCTGCTGCATGGCTTTTTCCAGTTTAGCGATTTCTTTAATCGCGTCTTCTTCATTGTGAATTTCGCCGACTTTAACCTTGTTCTTACCTTTCAGACGGCCTTTAATATTTCCAATCAACCCAACGTTACCATCTCAATCTGTTCCATACTTCTGCCCAAGAAGCGTTCACCGATGGTGCGGAAGCGCAGTGGGATATCGCTGACGTAGAAGCGGTAATCCGGATTATCGTTTTCTGTATTCAGCAAACCTTCTTGTGCTAAGGCTTTGGCGGTGGCTTCGGCGGTAGTGATGGCGGAATCGACCAAGGTGACGTTTTGTGCTTCGCGGCCGATAAGCGGTTTGAGCAGTGGGAAGTGGGTACAACCCAACACCAGCGTGTCGATGTCGTCGGCCAAGAGCGGCTTCAGGTATTCGCGTACGGTCAGGCGGGTGACTTCGTGATCGAGCCAGCCCTCTTCTACCAATGGCACAAGCAGGGGCGCGGCTTGTGTGCGCACCAGCGTGTCGTTGTTTTTTGAATGGATGGCGCGCGCGTAGGCATTGCTGTTGACGGTGGTATTGGTCGCAATAATACCGATTCGGTTGTTTTTGGTGGTTTGCAAAGCGGCTTCCGCACCGGCAGAAATCACGTCCAATACGGGCATATTGCCTGCTTTTTGGCGGATTTTTTGTCCGGCAACGGCGGCGATGGTGTTGCACGCGATAACCAGTGCTTTGACATCGTTTTCCAGCAGGAAATCGACAATCTGCATGGCGAAGGTTTCAATGGTGACGCGAGATTTGGTGCCGTAGGGAACGCGTGCGGTATCGCCGAAATAGATGATGTTTTCCATCGGCAGGCGTTCCATCAGGGCGCGGACGTTGGTCAAGCCGCCGACGCCGGAATCGAATACGCCGATGGGGCGTTGTTTGCTGGTACTCATGGTTAATTTCTTCAATATAAAGTTGAGGCCGTCTGAAACCGTTTTTCAGACGGCCTGAAGGTTAAACATATTCTTTTTTATCGTTTTCCATCCAAGCCTGATGCGAGCAAATCCACAACAGCACGATACCGCACACGGTCGAGCTCAACATCATACCGGCCATCACCAAGGCGGAACCATTATGCAGCCAAGTCGTTGCCATGCCGACCGATGCGCCGATAAGGGATTGGAACACGCCCAAGACGGCATTTGCACTGCCGCCCTCTGCGCTGAAATAGCTCATAAAGCAGGCCTGAGTGTTCGCACCGACCAAGCCTTGCGTACCGACTGAAAACATCACGCACAGCACCAAAGCCCACAAAGGCGGCAAAGACAACGACAACACCAAAACCGTCATCAGCAGATTGGCAGCAAATTGGACGATAATGCCCCATTTGAGGATGTTTTGCGGATGCGTACCGGTTTTCAAACGCCATGCTGTAACGCGGTTAAACGACATCATGGTAATGATATTGAGCGCAAATATCCAAGCATATTGGTTTGGTGAAACATGATACAGGTGTTGGTACACAAACGACGATTCGGTCAAAAAGGCAAACATCGAACCAAAACTAAAAGCTTGGAAAAACAGATAGCCCATCGCGGCGCGCGTCCTCAAAACGCGTTTAAACCTGCCTGCCACCACGCCGAACACATCCATGCTGATTTTGCCTTTTTGGTGCGGCTTGGGCAGGAAATACCACATCAACCCCCAAAGCAGCAGCGAATAGCAGGCCAGAAAGCCGAAAATCATGCGCCAGCCGCCCAAATTCTGCAAGCCGGCACCAATCATCGGCGCCATCAGCGGCACAATCATCAGAATGATGCCGATTAAGGCAAACATCTGCGCGGCTTTGCGTCCGGAATAATAATCGCGCACCATCGCACCGGAAATCACCACGGTCATCCCCGCGCCAAACGCCTGCACGGCACGCAAGTTCAGCAGCTGCTCGACATTATTCACCATCGTCAAACCGATAACGGCGGCAAAGTAAATGCTCAAGCCTACTAATGCGACAGGTTTGCGACCTTTAATATCCGAAATCGAACCGCCGACCACCTGACCAAACGCCACGCCAAACATAAAAAAGCTCAGGCTTTGCTCAATGCGGTGGATGTCTGAACCCAGCGACTTCGCCATTTCGGGAATCGCAGGCAGATAAGCATCGACAGAAAACGGCATCAGCGCGACCAACATCGCCATCAGCACGGCCATGGTTTTTTCGCCCAAAGGGGCTTGTTGTGCAGTCATTCCGACTTTCGCTTTCGTAAAAAATATTCAAAAAACAAAGAAAACAACCGCCTTGTCAGACGGTTGCGGATTGGATGAAATTATAGCAGATTTCAACCTTGTCCAATCACTGAAAAAAACCTTTGCAAAACTTAAGGCCGTCTGAAACTTTGCTTGGTTGAATCCCCTCGCCGCAAACGTTAAAATGCTTGTTTTTTAAGACAACAAATTGTTTCACATCACGGATTCTAAGGAATAATCATGACTACATTTCAAATTGCGCGTGCCGACGGGAAAACGCTCGAAATCCAAGGCAAAATGGCCAACCGCCACGGCTTGATCGCCGGTGCGACCGGTACGGGTAAAACCGTTACCCTGCGCCGCATGGCTGAAGCCTTCAGCAGCGAAGGCATCCCTGTATTCTTGGTCGATGTCAAAGGCGATTTGTCGGGCATCACGCAAGCCGGTGCCAACAGCGGCAAAGTGGGCGAACGCATTGCCGAGTTTGATTTGGGTGAACAATGGCTGCAAAATTTCCCCGTGCGCTTTTGGGATGTTTACGGCGAAACCGGTATTCCCGTACGCGTCACCGTTTCAGAAATGGGCCCTATGCTTTTGGCACGCCTGATGAATCTGAACGACACGCAAGAAGGCCTGCTCAACCTCGTATTCAAAGTTGCAGACGACAGAGGCTGGCACATTCTGGACTTAAAAGACCTGCGCAGCATGTTAAAACACGTTTCCGACCACGCTTCGGAATACCGCACGCAATACGGCAACGTTTCTGCCGCCAGTATCGGCGCGATTCAACGCCAACTGCTGACTTTGGAAAACGAAGGCGCAGAAAAATTCTTCGGCGAACCTTCCCTCAACCTGCAAGACTGGATGCAAACCGACAACGGCAAAGGCATCATCAACATCCTCAACTCCGAAAAACTGATGCGCTCGCCGCGTATGTACAGCGCGTTTTTGCTGTGGATGCTGGCAGAATTGTTTGAAACCCTGCCCGAAGTCGGCGACTTGGACAAACCAAAATTCGTGATGTTCTTCGACGAAGCGCATTTGATGTTCGACAATGCCGCCAATGCACTGGTCGAACAAATCGAACAAGTCGTGCGCCTGATCCGTTCCAAAGGCGTGGGCGTATATTTCGTCACCCAAAACCCGCTCGACTTGCCCGATACTATTCTCGGCCAACTGGGTAACCGAGTACAACACGCCCTGCGCGCCTTCACACCACGCGACCAAAAAGCAGTCAAAGCCGCTGCCGAAACCTTCCGCAGCAACCCAAATATCAAAGTTGCCGAAGCGATTGCCGAACTGGGCGTCGGCGAAGCCCTCGTTTCCTTCCTTGATGAAAAAGGTATGCCCGAGCCGGTAGAACGCGCCCTCATCCTGCCGCCGCAATCTTCCTTAACCCCGCTTGCCGCAGAGGAACGCAACCGCTTGTTCCAAAACGATGATTTGTATCCAACCTACAAAGACATGGTGGACAATTACTCCGCTTTTGAAGCATTGGCCGAAGCAGACAGCCAAGCAGCTGCGGAAAAAGAAGCCGCAAATGCCGCCAAAGAGCAGGAAAAAGCGCAAAAAGCTGCAGAAAAAGAAGCTGCCAATGCCGATCCCGGCATCCTCGGCGGACTGATCGGTGGTTTGAGCGGCGGACGTAAAAAATCCGGCCAAGGTTTGGGCTACAACGTTGCCGACGCCATCGGCAGCCAAATCAACCGCCAAGTAACCAACGCCATTTCCCGCAGCGTAATGGGTATTATTAAAAATATGTTCAAATAATCAGCCTGCAAACATACTGCCTTTATTGCAATAGCCGCAAGTCGGATACTTGTATCCGACACCTTGCTTTCAGACGGCCTCAAAGCAGCCTGAAAACAAGCCAAGTGCCCGCCAAACAGGAAAACACGCCATGCCCCAAACCGTTACCCTTGTGCTGTACGACCCCGCACACGCCGCCGATTTGGACTACCGTCTGCACGGAGAGCAAGCACAATACTCGGTTTCGCCCCAAGAGCGGCTGCAAAACGGCCGGTTCGCCGCGCCCGACTGTTTGTCCGTAACCATTTTGTGCCAAAACCGCCCCATCGGATTTTTCATCCTTGATAAAGGCAGCGACCGCCTTACTTACAGCGCCAATCCCCGCGCCGTATTGCTGCGCTCGATGTCGGTCAACCCCGCATATCAGGGTCAAGGCTGCGCCCGCGCGGCGCTGGCTGACGATAAATTGGCGCCGCTCATCCGCAGCATATTGCCCGACTGCGACGAAATCGTGTTCGGCGTACACCACGCCAACCGCGCCGCCATCGGCCTGTACCAAAGCTGCGGATTTGCCGATACGGGGCGAACCTTTATGGGCACAAAGGGGCTGCAATATATTTACAGCAAAACGATTCGGTAAAAGGCCGTCTGAAAAACTGAAAACGACCGGTTTCCAACTCCCTCTCCTGCGCTCGCGCGGGGGAGGGTTGGGGAGGGGGTGGCGTTTCACAGAAACGCTTTGCCGCCGCCTCGTAATGTTCCCGAAGCCGCAAACGCCCCCACCCTAGCCCTCCCCCGCAAGCAGGAGAGGGAACGAATAGGCCGTCCGCACCCAAAAGACCCCAAAAATGACCGCTAAAACCCTGTTCAAAGCCATCAAAAAACGCCTGCAAACGCTGCGCATCCGTGCGGGCAAGGCGTGGCTCGACCGTGCGCCGGTGCCGTCTGAAAAGCCGCTTGCGCCGGAGAATATCGGCGGCATTCTGTTTTTGCGCCAAGACGGCAAAATCGGCGACTACATCGTCAGCTCGTTTGCCTTTCGCGAAATCAAAAAATCCGCGCCGCACATCCGCATCGGCGTGGTCTGCACCGAGGCCAACCGCAGCCTGTTTGACGCCAATCCGCATATCGACGCGGTGCATATTGTCCAAGCCAAAAGCAGCCGCTCGTATCGGGAAACCGGCCGCTCGATTGCAGGGCAATATGATGTCGTTATCGATCCCACCGTATTGGTGCGCAACCGCGATTTGGTTTTAATCCGCAGCATCAGCGCGCCCTACAACATCGGCTTTGCCAAAGAAAACTACCACATTTTCAACCGCAACATCGCCGATAAAAAACAGCATTAAAGGCCGTCTGAAAATCAATTTCAGACGGCCTTTTATTTATCAATCCAATCAGTTTTTCATCGATTGAACCGGAGCCGGGATTCTACCGCCTCGGTTGACGAACACTTCGCATGAGCCTTCTTTGACCGGCATTACAGGCGCGTGGCCCAACAGGCCGCCGAACTCAACGCTGTCGCCGACGGTTTTGCCCGTTACCGGAATAATGCGCACGGCAGTGGTTTTGCTGTTGATCATGCCGATGGCGGCTTCGTCAGCGATGATGCCGGAAATGGTATGAGCAGGCGTATCGCCGGGGACGGCAATCATGTCCAAACCAACGGAGCAGACGGCTGTCATGGCTTCGAGTTTGTCCAGTGTCAGCACACCGGCTTCGGCAGCCGCAATCATGCCCTCGTCTTCCGAGACAGGGATAAATGCGCCGCTCAAACCGCCGACCGCACTGGAAGCCATCATGCCGCCTTTTTTCACGGCATCATTCAGCAATGCCAAAGCCGCCGTCGTGCCGTGCGTACCGCAGACGCTCAAACCCATCTCTTCAAGAATGCGCGCCACCGAGTCGCCGACGGCAGGGGTTGGTGCCAACGACAAATCAAGAATACCAAACGGGATATTCAGCATTTTTGAAGCTTCGCGGCCGATGAGTTCGCCCACACGGGTAATTTTGAAAGCCGTTTTCTTCACTACTTCCGCAACTTCGGTCAATGTCGTTGCATCTGAATTTTCCAACGCGGCTTTTACGACACCCGGGCCGGATACGCCGACATTGATAACGGCATCCGCTTCGCCCGAACCGTGAAACGCGCCCGCCATAAACGGATTGTCTTCCACTGCATTGCAGAACACGACAATTTTGGCGCAGCCGAAACCTTCGGGCGTGATTTCAGCCGTGCGTTTGATGGTTTCGCCTGCCAGCTTGACCGCATCCATATTGATACCGGCACGCGTGCTGCCGATATTGATGGAGCTGCACACGATATCGGTGGTTTTCATCGCTTCGGGAATGGAACGGATCAACACCTCATCCGAAGGCGACATGCCTTTTTGCACCAACGCGGAAAAGCCACCAATAAAAGACACGCCTATCGCTTTGGCAGCCTTATCCAAAGTTTGCGCCACGCTGACGTAAGAATCAGCATGGGTGGCCGCGGCGATTTGGGCAATCGGCGTGACGGAAATACGCTGATTCACAATCGGCACGCCGTATTTGGCGGAAAGATGTTTCGCCGTAGCGACCAAATCTTTGCCGACGGTGGTGATTTTATTGTAAATGTTTTGGTTCAATACATCGATGTCGGTGCTGATACAGTCGTGCAAATCAATGCCTATGGTAATGGTGCGCACGTCAAAATTCTGGTCGGCCACCATTTTGACGGTTTCTAAAATCTCGCCGGATTGAATACTCATGGTTCTCCCTCCGACTTAAATACGGTGCATGGCTTGGAAAATTTCTTCGTTTTGCATACGGATATCAAGCGCGAGTTTTTTGCTTTCTTCCGCAAACAAATCCAAAACCTCTTGACGCGATTTGGTGCATTTTGAAGTGTCCACCAAAATAATCATGGTAAAAAAATCGTCCATCAGCTGTTGGCTGATGTTGAGAATATTGATTTGTTTTTCCGCTAAAATTTTGGAAACGTCGTACACAATGCCCACACGGTCTTTACCGATGACGGTGATGACTGAATTGTTCATAACGCTGTTTCTCCTTATAGGATATTTGAAAAGTGTTGACAATTATAACACTCAGGCCGTCTGAAAAACTGTTTCAGACGGCCTGAGTATTCAAATTTCAATTTTGATTATCGCCCTGCTTTCAAAGCCTGCCACAGGCGAACGCTGAGTTTGCTCGCATCGGTTGACTTAGGGGAGACGATGAAACTTTTTTCCATCAATTCTTTACTTGGGAAAATCGATTCGTCAGAGGTGTATTTTTCATCCATCAAATCACGCGCCGGACGGCTGGCCGGAGCATAAGTCACATAGTTGCCGTTTTTGGCCGCTGTTTCCGGATTGAGCGTGTGATTGATGTATTTGTGTGCATTGGCCACATTTTGCGCATCACGCGGAATCATCAGCGAATCCACCCAAATACCGACGCCGCTTTTCGGCGCCAATACTTCGACTTCGACGCCGTTTCCGGCTTCTTTGGCACGGGTTTTGGCAATATTGAGGTCGCCGCCGTAGCCTACCGATACGCAAAGATTACCGGCAGCCATATCGTCGATATAGCCGGACGAGGTAAAGCGTTTAATGTCGGGACGCACTTTTTTCATCATTTCAACAGCAGCTTTGATGTCGTCAGGATTTTCGCTGTTCGGGTCTTTGCCCAAATAATGCAAAGCCAAAGGAATTTGCTCGATAGCGCTGTCGAAATAGCTGATGCCGCAGGATTTCAGCTTTTTCGTGTATTCAGGATTGAACACCAAATCCCATTCGTTTTCAGGCAGCTTATCGGTGCCCAAAGCCTTTTGAACCTGCTGTTTGTTAATCGCCAGCGTATTGATGCCCCAGAAATAAGGGACGGCATATTCGTTGCCCGGATCGACGGTCTCCATCATTTTCAACAAATCAGGATCGATGTTGGCGTAATCGGGAATTTTCGATTTGTCGATTTTTTGATACGCGCCGGCTTTAATCTGGCGGCCGACATTGGCAATAGACGGCGCAACCAGGTCATAACCTGACTTGCCAGTCAGCAGCTTGGCTTCCAGCGCTTCGTTGCTGTCGTAGTAATCGTAGCGGACGTTGATATTCGTATTTTTTTCAAACGCAGACAGCGTGGCAGGATCGACATAATCCGACCAGTTGTAGATATTGAGTTTATCCGTTTGAGAGGAAGAAGTTTGAGTTTGAGATGCGGAAGATTCTGCGGCGGTTTCTTTTCCACCGCTACACGCAGTCAAGACGAGGCTCAAGATTGCCGCCGCCATCAAAGATTTTTTCATGGTTTCAGACCTTTTGTTCGGGGGGTAAAAATATTGCAGCGGTGGCAGATGCCACTTACAAAAGGGAAACTGTGGGGGCGGCCGGCATGTGTCCTTTGCCCTTGATTCAGCAAGGTTTGCATTAAACGGCAAAAAGCTTTTGAATGCAAGACATTAAAGCAGAAAAAATTTTCATTTTTAAGACGGCCTGAAGCTATGGTTTTATTCATAAACAACATTTTTTCAGAAACGGTTTCATGCCGTCTGGAAAAAACTGTGGGCTTATTCAGACGGCCTCAAGATTTGTCAAAACCGCCCAATTTGTGGGAAAATTGCACGATTGAATTTAATGAAGGGCGACACCGTGTTAGACAGAGAAGGCTATCGCCCCAATGTCGGTATTATCCTGATTAACGAACGTAACGAAGTCTTTTGGGGCAAACGCGTACGCGAACACTCATGGCAGTTTCCGCAAGGCGGCATCAAGCCGGGCGAAAGTCCTGAGACCGCCATGTACCGCGAATTGTACGAAGAAGTCGGCCTGTTGCCGCAACACATCAAAATCGTTGGCCGTACGCGCGACTGGTTGCGTTATGACGTACCCAGCCATTGGGTGCGCCGTGAATGGCGCGGTTCGTATCGCGGACAAAAACAGATTTGGTATCTTTTGCGTTTGGTCGGCCGCGACAACGACGTCAACCTCCGTGCCTGCCATCATCCTGAATTTGACGGCTGGCGCTGGCACCAATACTGGGCGCCGGTTGACGAAGTCATCGACTTCAAGCGCGGCGTGTATTTGGACGCATTGACCGAACTCTCCCGTTTCTTGCGCGGCATAGAAAGCTATGAAGACTTTATCCGTAGCAATCCAATAGAAAACCTATAACCCAAACGCTTTCAGGTCGTCTGAAAGCGTTGTTTTTCATCCTTTCAGACGGCCTTTACATTATTCCTATGGCTAAAAACAATCAATACAGCGAATCCAGCATTACCGTCCTCAAAGGCTTGGAGCCGGTCAAAGAACGTCCCGGCATGTACACCCGTACCGATAGCCCGACCCATATCTGTCAGGAAGTCATCGACAACGCGGCGGACGAGGCGTTGGGCGGCTTCGCCACTGAAATCGACGTACGCATCCACGACGACGGTTCGCTTTCCGTACACGACAACGGACGCGGCATTCCCGTCGGGCTGCACCCTGTCGAAGGCGTGCCCGTGGTTGAACTCGTGTTTACCCGTCTGCACGCAGGCGGCAAGTTCAACAAAAAAGACGGCGGCAGCGCGTATGCCTTTTCAGGCGGCCTGCACGGCGTAGGCGTGTCCGTCACCAACGCCCTCTCCACCCGCCTCGAAGTAACCGTCAAACGCGAAGGCAAAATCCACCGCATCGTGTTTGCCGGCGGCGACGTGGTCGAACCGTTGGCGGAAGTGGGCAAATGCGCCGTCAAAGACAGCGGCACCGAAGTGCGCGTTTGGCCGGACGGCAAATATTTTGAAAGCCCGAATTACAGCATTCCCGAACTCGAACGCCTGCTGCGCGCCAAAGCCGTTCTGCTGCCGGGCGTGCGCGTTTCCCTGACCCGTCCGGTCAAAGGCGAAGACGAAGCACACACCCAAACCTGGCACTACCCCGACGGCCTGAAAAGCTATCTGACCGACCTGATTGCCGACGCGCAGGAAGCCGTACCGCTGTTTTCCTGTGAAAACTACATTTCAGACGACCACAACGGCGATTTCAGCATCGGCGAAGGCGCAGCGTTTGCCCTGACCTGGCTGGAAGAAGGTTCGTGCGCCAACGAAAGCTACGTCAACCTCATCCCCACCCCGCTGGGCGGCACGCACGAAGCAGGCTTGAAACAAGCCGTGTTCAACGCCGTCAACAACTTCATCAATCTGCACAACCTCCTACCGCGCGGCGTAAAAGTGCAAAGCGACGACGTGTTCAGCAAAACCGCCTTCGTCCTCTCTGCCCGCGTTCTCGACCCGCAATTCCAAGGTCAGACCAAAGATAAACTGACCAACCGCGACGCGCTGAAACTCGTCGCCGCCGTATCGGGTGACCCTTTGGAATTGTGGTTGAACCAAAACGTGGACTTCGGCAAAAAAATCGCCGAACTCGCCATCCGCCAGGCACAGGCGCGGATGCGTTCGGTTAAAAAAATCGAAAAGAAAAAAGGCAGCGGCGTCGCCGTCCTGCCCGGCAAACTGACCGACTGCGAAAGCGAAGACATCCGCGAAAACGAACTCTTCCTCGTCGAAGGCGATTCCGCCGGCGGCTCCGCCAAACTCGCCCGCGACAAAGCCACCCAAGCCATCCTGCCCCTGCGCGGCAAAGTGCTCAACAGTTTTGAAGTCCACCCCGACCAACTCTTCGGCAACGCCGAAATCCACGACATTTCCGTCGCCATCGGCGTCGATCCGCACGGCATCAACGACAATCCCGACTTAAGCGGCCTGCGCTACGGCAAAATCGCCATCCTGTCCGATGCCGACGTGGACGGCTCTCATATTCAAGTTTTGCTGCTGACCCTGTTCTACCGCCACTTCCCGAAACTGGTCGCCGACGGACACATCTACGTCGCCCAGCCGCCGCTGTTCCGCGTCGACGTCAACGCACAAGGCAAAAGCAAACCCGCCCGCAAATTCTACGCCCTCGACCAAAACGAACTCGACAGCATTTTAGAGCGGCTGCAAAAAGAAGGCGTCAAAGAAACCGCCTATTCCATCAGCCGTTTCAAAGGCTTGGGCGAGATGAACCCCGACCAGCTCAAAGACACCACCATGCACCCCGACACCCGCCGCCTGTTGCAGGTACAAATCCCCGAAGGCGCGGATGACGAAACACGCAACATCTTCGTCAAACTAATGGGCAAAGGCGAAGCCGCCGCCCGCCGCGCATGGATGGAAAAAGAAGGCGATACGGCAGAATTGGATATTTAATCTGTTTCAATAGACTAAAGGCCGTCTGAAACTTTAAAAGTTTCAGACGGCCTTTTTTAAAATCATCAGAATTTAAGGTTAAACAGTATTTCAATACCCCGTTACTTACCTGTTTCTATTTTTGCAGCTTAATTGTATCTTTAAGACAAATAAAAAAGCACTGACATAATCAGTACTTTTTAAATAATGGCGCGGCGGACGGGGCTCGAACCCGCGACCCCCGGCGTGACAGGCCGGTACTCTAACCAACTGAGCTACCACCGCGCATCCACTGTCAAAGACAATGAAAAAGAAACTTGGTGGGTGATGACGGAGTCGAACCGCCGACATTCTGCTTGTAAGGCAGACGCTCTACCAACTGAGCTAATCACCCGATAAGCCGACATTAAATCAAAAAATCAGACCACGCGCAAGGTTTTTATTTAAATAAAAATATATCCCATTGAAAGAATGTAGAATATTTTATTTAACCGAAAAAACACCGTTATGCCTATCTATCAATCAAAAATCAAATGTCCCAATTTATCCGCTTTAGTATGCAGATAACGTTCATTTTCCACATTTTCGCCGACATGTAATGCAATCCGTTCGACCACATTAATGCCGGAATCTTTCAACGTTTGGATTTTTTCAGGATTATTGGTCAACAACTTGACTTCACGAATATGCAGATAATCATAAATCTGCTTGGCTAAAGTGAAGTCGCGCGCATCAACAGGAAGGCCGAGTGCAACATTGGCCTCGACCGTATCCAAGCCCTGATCTTGCAGACGATAAGCACGGATTTTGTTTATCAAACCAATGCCCCTACCTTCTTGGCGCAAATATACGATAACGCCACGCCCTTCTTTTTGAACGGCCTGCATCGCTGCTTGAAGTTGAGGGCCGCAATCACATTTCACCGAAAATAAAGCATCGCCGGTCAAACACTCTGAATGGATACGCGACAACACAGGCAGGCCGTCTGAAACATCGCCCATCGTCAATGCGACATGCTCCTGACCGCCCTCTTCTTCAAAGCCGTGCATGGTAAATTCACCCCATTCCGTAGGCAAACGGCATGACGCGACAAACTTCAAGGCGTTACTCATTTTCCGCTTCCTCGTTTTCAGCTACACCCAACAGATTTTTCAAAGAATCCGACAGAGCCAAGGCAAGGGCAATCCAAGCCACCAATACTTCGTCGGGCGCGCCGTCTTTGACATCAAACTCAGCATGCACCACACCCAAAACCGCACCGCTGGGCATACAGACAGGAACAGAAATCTGACTCAAGCCGGGATGATTGCGTTCGGCCGACAATTCACCAATTTCCTGCCAATACGCCACATTCTGACAAACATTCATCCAACCGCTTTGCGCCGTACGCACAGCCAAAAAAGCCTGTCCGGTCTGCTCGTCGATTGGAATCACATTTTCCAATGGCATGCCCCAACGGCTCAGTCGAACCAGCGACAACGCGCCATCTTTCGGAAACGCGGTATAAACCGCAGCACTTTTCAAATGCTCGGTGCGCTCGGCAACCGAATCCAAAGCCATAAAAATCTGTTTCAGCAACAATTCATGTTCGGCATCAACATAATCCGCCAACTGCCAACCGTCTTCAGACGGCCACAAAATCGAACGCTCAACTGAAGCATTGCCCATTTTAATCACAGCCTGAGCAGTCAAATAAGCAACATGTATATCATCCGCAGGCAACTTCAAACCTTGCGTCTGCAAGAAATCTTTAATCAATAAAGCAGGCATCTGCCCTTCCTCACCAATAGTAAAGTTGAGGCCGTCTGAAAACAAACCCTGCTTTCAGACGGCCGGAATAAAACATTATATAAGGGATAAACCGAAAAATTCAAGCAAACAAGACTTTGCGCCACCATTAATCTTGTGTATAATCCACGATTCAAATTAGTGCGGACGTGGCGAAATTGGTAGACGCACCAGATTTAGGTTCTGGCGCCGCGAGGTGTGAGAGTTCGAGTCTCTCCGTCCGCACCACACTCAAAATGAGCAGCTTTCGGGCTGCTTTTTTTACATCTATTCCACTATACACCCTATTCAAAATCGAAACTGCTTTTACAGACGTTTCCATTTTATCTTTCAGACGGCCTATCATTTATGTTGAATCCATCGCAAAAACTTGTCGAATTGGTCCGTATCCTTGAAGAACGTGCCTATATTTTTCCGGGAGATCCTGTGCAGGCGACGGAAGCGTTGCGACATATTGATGGCGGTAACGAGGAAAAACTACTACGCCGTGCCCAAATTATTGACCGCGACCAGCATTTGAAATATGTGTTGCAACAGGTGGAGACAGGCTCGTTTTGGCTTTGGATTGTTGCGGCGACGTTGTTGTTTACGGTCGGTTTTTCCAGTACTTATCTTTTGATGGACAATCAGGGGCTGAACTTTTTTCTGGTCTTGGCCGGGATTTTGGGCATGAATACAATCATGCTGCTGGTGTGGCTGGCTACTTTATTCCTGCGTTTGAAAAATGTGCACTTTATCAGCAGTCCGGCAACTTGGTTCCGAGACAAAGATCCTGTCAATCAGGCAATTTTGCGGCTTTATGTGGATGAATGGCGCAAACCGCAAACGCGTTGGCTGATTGGTGCAACTTCGCACGGTCTATGGCTATGCACGCTGTCGGGAATGTTGGTTTCTGTTTTGCTGCTGCTTTTGGTACGTCAATATACATTCAACTGGGAAAGCACGCTTTTAAGTAATACGGCATTGGTGAAAACGGTTGAGGCTTTGTCATGGCTGCCGGAACGTTTGGGCTTTCCTGTTCCCGACAGTCAGGCCGTAATTGCAGGCCGTCTGAACAATCATATCGAAGATGCACGCGCTTGGGCGGGTTTACTCATCGGCAGCATTATCTGTTATGGCATTCTGCCGCGCTTGCTTGCTTGGCTGGCTTGCAAGATTACTTTAAAAACCCTTCGCGAACGTTTGGATTTGAATCAGCCGTACTATCAAAACATCCTCCGCACATGGCAAACGAAAATTGTCGATGCCGATGATTTTCAGGAAAACATCATCCCTGTTTCATCTAAAATTACGCTGAATAATGCGCCCAAATGGGCAGTTACACTGGAAACGGAATGGCCTGAGCCGCTTTGGTTTTCCGGCGTTTTGGCACAAGAATGGATAGATAAAGGCGTGGCCGCCGGCAGAAAAGATTTGGAACAATTAGAAGCCGAATTGAAACAAACTCCGGCGCAACTTCTCATCGGCGTACGCACGCAAACTGTTCCCGACCGCGGCATTTTGCGTCAAATCAGCCGTTTGGCCGAAGCGACGGACGGCGGCGTTATCATTCAACTTTTGAATCAAGACAGTTTCTCTGAAGATTTGGATACCAAACTGGATTATTGGCGCGATGCGTTGGCAGAAAGAAACATTGCCTGGTTGGAGCCGACCCGTTTGGCACAAGAAAAACGGCAAAACTCTATTTGACAGATAAACCGAAGGCCGTCTGAAACCTGATGTTTGGGTTTCAGACGGCCTTATTTATTGTTGAGGATTCATATTAATGATATTCGTGGCGACGCTCTTGATGATGTTTGGGCTTGGCCGCGTGGTGTTTGGCTTTAGGTGCAGGTTTTTTCATTTTTTGCGGTTTGGCTTTTTTGTGCATACGTTCTTGTTTCGGATGCATTTCGTGTTTACCGTGTGCAGAAGCGACTGGAGCCAATACCAAACCGGCAGCTGCAACCATCAAAGAGGTCATTTGAATCAGTTTTTTCATATTTATCTTCTTTCAAGGGGTTGATTTGAGGTAAAAATAAGAATTTATTCGCACTCAAGCGATGGACAAATATTAATGGCTTTGACTGTCAGCTGCTGTCAGCATTCGGCGAAATCTGTTCAAAATTCGGCAATAGAAGTATAGCAACACGATGATGTAGCATGATTTTGAAAGTTTACCGTCAATTTTGACAAAGCGTCTTTACACATTTCCCAAATGACAAAAAGCGCGAACCTTACGATTCGCGCTTTTTTCAGACGGCCTCAATTATTTCTTGTCGTCTTTTACTTCTTCAAAGTCTGCATCTACGACATCATCGTCTTTCTTGGCAGAAGACGGCTCGGCTTGTGCGCTTTCGCCTGCTTGAGCTTCGGCTTGTGCTTGCGCGTAAACCATTTCGCCCAGTTTTTGGCTGGCTGTGCCCAGTGCTTCGGCTTTGGCATCGATGGCGGCTTTGTCGTCGCCTTTTACGGCTTCTTCGGCTTCTTTCAGCGCGGCTTCGATTTTTTCTTTCTCGGCTGCGTCGAGTTTGTCGCCGTAGTCTGCCAAAGATTTTTTCACGGAGTGAATCAGGGCTTCGGCTTGGTTGCGTGAAGCGACCAATTCAGTCAGTTTTTTGTCTTCCTCAGCATTGGCTTCGGCATCTTTCACCATGCGTTCGATTTCTTCTTCGCTCAAACCTGAAGAACCTTGGATGGTGATATTGGCCGCTTTGCCTGTGCCTTTGTCTTTAGCAGAAACGTGCAAGATACCGTTGGCGTCGATGTCGAAAGTAACTTCAATTTGTGGCATACCACGTGGTGCAGGTGCAATGTCGCCCAAGTTGAACTGACCCAAAGATTTGTTGGCAGAAGCGCGTTCACGTTCGCCTTGCAGCACATGGATGGTTACTGCGCTTTGGTTGTCTTCGGCGGTAGAGAACACTTGCGACGCTTTGGTCGGGATGGTGGTGTTCTTCTGAATCAGCTTGGTCATCACGCCACCCATGGTTTCGATACCCAAAGACAGGGGCGTTACGTCCAGCAGCAATACGTCGCTGCGGCCGCCGCTTAACACTTCGCCTTGAATCGCTGCGCCTACGGCAACGGCTTCATCAGGGTTCACGTCTTTGCGCGGCTCTTTGCCGAAGAAGTCTTTAACGGCTTCTTGCACTTTCGGCATACGGGACTGACCGCCGACCAAGATTACGTCGTCGATGTCGCTGGTGCTCAAGCCGGCATCTTTCAATGCGATTTTACAAGGCTCAATAGAGCGGGCAATCAAGTCTTCAACCAGGCTTTCGAATTTGGCGCGGGTAATTTTCATTGCCAAGTGTTTCGGACCGGTTGCGTCCATGGTGATGTACGGCAGGTTGATTTCGGTTTGCTGACCGCTAGACAATTCGATTTTGGCTTTTTCGGCAGCTTCTTTCAGGCGTTGCAATGCCATCACGTCTTGTTTCAAATCAATGCCTTGTTCTTTTTTGAACTCGTCAATGATGTAGTCGATCAAGCGTTGGTCGAAGTCTTCACCGCCCAAGAAAGTATCGCCGTTGGTAGCCAATACTTCAAATTGTTTGTCGCCGTCGAGGTTGGCAATTTCGATGATGGAAATATCGAAAGTACCGCCACCCAAGTCATATACGGCTACTTTGCGGTCTTTGTTGTCGCCTTTGTCCATACCGAATGCCAAAGCGGCTGCGGTTGGTTCGTTGATGATACGTTTTACTTCCAAACCTGCGATGCGGCCTGCGTCTTTAGTCGCTTGACGTTGGCTGTCGTTGAAGTAGGCAGGAACGGTAATCACAGCTTCAGTGACTTTCTCGCCCAAGTAAGCTTCAGCGGCTTCTTTCATTTTACGCAAAACTTCTGCGGAAATTTGAGGAGGAGACAGCTCTTTGCCTTGCGCTTTCACCCATGCGTCGCCATTGTTGGCTTTGATGATTTCGAAAGGCATGGATTCGATGTCGCGTTGAACTTCTTTGTCTTCAAATTTGTGGCCGATCAAACGTTTGGCGGCGTAAATAGTGTTTTTAGCATTGGTTACCGCTTGGCGTTTTGCAGGCGCGCCGACGAGGATTTCGCCGCCGTCCAAATAAGCGATAACGGAAGGAGTGGTGCGCGCACCTTCTGCATTTTCGATCACTTTGGTTTGACCGTTTTCAGAAATGGCCAAACAAGAGTTGGTTGTACCTAAGTCAATACCGATTACTTTTGCCATATTATGTTGCTCCTAATAAATAAACTTTTCTAAATTAATAATCCTGTGGAACATTTCGTTCCGATGGCTTGTAAATAAGGTTGCTTCATTTTTTTTCAAGGCTTAATTTGAATTTTTTTTCAAATTAAATTCAATAACTTGATTTATTTATCCACAAGCCGTTTATTCTTTTTTCAGACGGCCGGTTTTAATTTTCCGATTCCGGTTTATCGGAATGATTTTCCAATAGTGGAACATCGGGCTTTGAAACCGGATAAGGCTGTCTGAAGATTTTATGCTTGATAAACTTTATCAAGCGGTGCCTTCAATCTTCTTTTTTCGCCACGACAACCATCGCAGGACGCAAAACGCGGTCGGATAATGTGTAGCCTTTTTTCATCACGCTGACGATGGTGTTCGGCTCTTGCTCGCTGACCACTGTCTGCATGGCTTGGTGGTAATGCGGATCAAGTTTCTCGCCTGCTTGAGGATTGACTTCTTTAATATGGGTGGCATCAAACGCTTTTTGCAACTCGTTCAAAGTCATTTGCACGCCCATTTTCAGGGCATCGAAATTACCGCTTTGGTCGAGCAGCGCCATTTCAAGATAGTCTTTGACAGGCAGCATTTCGGCCGCAAATTTTTGTCCGGCGAATTTATGGGTATCGGCAATTTCTTGCTGATGGCGGCGGCGCAGGTTTTGCTCGTTTGCCAAACCGCGCAGCTCGCTGTCTTTGAGCTGACCTTCCAACTCGGCAATACGCGCCTGCAGATCTTCGTAAGTCGGCTCGGCTTGTACTTCGGCTTGTTCGGTTTCAACTGCTTCAGCAGTTTCTACGGCTGCCGCTTCCTCGGCTTCGTTTTGGTGTTGTTCGTTACGATCCGTCATTTCTGACATCCTTTTAGAGTGTTAGCATTCAATAACCCATATATAAGGCCGTCTGAAAAAACTTCAAGCATTTGAACGTCGATTATCAAATGCCTTGTTAAAAGACGTTGGAAAACGGTAAGATAGCCATCTGATTTTATTCTTCAGACGGCCTCGAATATGAAAAAAGACCATTTGAATTCAACTGATTTTAATCTGTGGCACACCATCCGCGAAGAAACCGAAGCCGCAGCCGCAGCCGAACCGATGCTGGCGAGCTTCCTACATCAAACCGTGTTGCGCCACGATTCGCTCGATTCGGTACTTGCCTACCATCTTTCCAGCAAGCTCGGCAGTCCGATTATGGATGTACGCGCGCTGTTTGAAATTTATCAGCAGGCTTTGAGCGTGGACACCCGCATCAGCAAATGCGTCGAGGCCGACTTGAAAGCCATTTATGAGCGCGACCCGGCTTGTGATGAATATTCGCTGCCGCTGTTGTATTTCAAAGGTTTCCACGCCGTACAGGCACACCGCATCAACCACTGGCTCTATCAAAACGGCCGTAAAACGCTGGCGTATTTCCTGCAAAACCGCATGTCGGAAGTCTTCGGTGTCGATATCCACCCGGCCGCCCGTTTCGGTCACGGCCTGATGCTCGACCATGCCACCGGTTTTGTGGCCGGCGAAACCGCTGTCTTGGGCAACAATATTTCCATCCTCCACGGCGTAACGCTGGGTGGTTCGGGCAAAGAAAGCGGCGACCGCCACCCGAAAATCGGCGATGGCGTGATGATTGGTGCAAATGCCTCAATTTTGGGCAACATCCGCATCGGCGTAAATGCCAAAATCGGCGCAGGCAGCGTGGTGGTTGCCGATGTACCGTCTTCGATTACCGTTGTCGGCGTACCGGCCAAACCAGTTGGCCGCTCGTCCAAAACCCCGTCTGCCGATATGGATCAAAACATTCAATTATCGACTACGGATTTTGTGATTTAAGCAATCTGCCATTTAAAAGGCCGTCTGAAAGATTTGTTCTTTCAGACGGCCTTTTATGATTTAAATCTTAGTGTTAACCGCGTTTGCGCAAGGCTTCCAAGTGCATTTTAACCTGCTTGACTTTCTCTTCGGTAAACAGGTTGGCAATGTTTTTCCAAATGCTGTGATAACCGTAAGGCCCATGTTGCATTTCGGCTTTTGCTTCTTCCACCGGCCAGCCTTGATAAATGATGCGGTACATTCCGGCAATCAAACCGGTACGGTCTGCGCCGTGATAACAATGGATAAGCACTGCGCCGTTTTGCTGTTGTTTTTCAATCAGGTATAGGATTTCTGCAATCTCTTTCGGCTTAATACTCCATGACAGCAATGGATGGTTTAACAAGGTCAAACCATACTCTTTCAAATGATCGTCATCGTTGCGGTCGAAAAAGCGCAGGTTGATCACGCTTTGAATGCCCAGTTTGACGATGGCTTCGCCATCTTCGGCAACAGGCTGCTCGCTGCGGTAAAGCTTGTCGTCGATGCGATAAAGGTTGGCATCGTGTTTGACGGGGGTTGCCCAACGCTCGGACTGAACGGCTTTGCTGCCTTTATCCGGCGGCACGGACGAGCAAGCGATGGGCAAGCCGGAAGCGAGAAGGCACAATAAAAGACGGCGCATAAAATTCCTGTATGAAAATCAATTGGAAATCAAAATATCATGCGATTCTATCAAAACCCGTTCGGATATTCTATCCGCGCAAACCGCGTTACAATAAAGCCTCTTTTTTCAGACGGCCTTTCATCATGACCTGCCTTGCTTGGAACACCACGCCTCCCCTTGCTACCCTTTGCCACGCAATCGAACAACATACCGCACCGCTTTATTTGATTGTCTGCCTGCCTGAAAACCATATTCCCGATTTTCCGCTGCCAAATCATCCCTCCGAGCTTGAAGGCCGTCTGAACAACCGTCTCGCTCAAGCCATGAAATGCCTTCAGTTCAACAGCGTCAACGTTTTAGAAAACCTATTGCCTGATATGCATCTCTGGCTGGTTCCGCCACACCGTGCCGACCGCTTACACGAACATTTCCCTCATATCGAATGGCAAACCGAAGCCATACCCCAATCCGCCCCTGTTCCTCTAAAACCTTGGTTCAGACGGCCCGAACATCAAGCCGCGCCCGAACACGTCCTGATCATCGGCGCAGGCATTGCCGGCGCGGCAACCGCGCGCAAACTGGCTGAACACGGCGTACGCGTTACGGTTTTGGAGGCAGGCAAAGCGGCGCAGGCAGGCAGCGGCAACCGCCAAGGCTTGCTCTACGCCAAAATCTCGCCACACGATACCGAACAAACCGAGCTGCTGCTGACAGGCTACGGCTACACGCGCCGATTGTTGGAAGACTTGCTGTCCGACTCCGACGTATGGGGCGGCGACGGCGTATTGCATTTGAATTTTGACGACAGCGAACGCAAACGCAATCAGGCCTTGGGTTTGCAACACCAGCATAAACACCTCTACCGCAGCGTATCTGCCGAAGAGGCTGCGTCCATCGCAGGCATAGACGTATTTTCAGACGGCCTTTACTGGCCGCAAGGCGTATGGCTGAATCCGCCCGCCGTCGTGCATACCTTATTGAATCATCCGCTGATTGAGTTGCACGAACATTCGCCGCTGACCGCAGTATCACATGACGGCACACAATGGACGGCACACACGCTGGACGCGCATTTCAACGCCAGCCATATCGTTTACTGTATGGGCGCGCACAGCCCGACTGCCGCCGACACCAACGTCTCCGCCCTGCCTTTCCGCCAAATCCGCGGACAAACCGGCGTTGTATCCGCCAGCCCGTTTTCACAAAAACTGCGTTGCGCCATTTCCGGCGAAAGCTACATCAGTCCAAGCTGGCAAGGCCGCCACTGCTACGGCGCGACATTTATCCTCAACAGCAACGATGAAACTTGGTATCCGCACGAAGAAACCGAAAACCGCGCCGCCCTGCAACAGCTCAATCCGCCATTGGCACAATCCCTGTTTGAGCGAGATTCGTTTTCAGACGGCCTTCTCGACACACAAGGCCATGCCGCCCTACGTTGCGACAGCCTCGACCACTTACCCGTTGTCGGCGCGCTCGGCGACATCACCGCCATGCAGTCCGCTTACGCCAAGCTGGCATTGGACAAAAACTACCGCCTCGACAATATCCCCTGCCCTTACCTGCCCAATGCCTACATCAATACGGCACACGGCACGCGCGGACTGGCGACAGCCCCCATCTGCGCCGCCGCCATTGCAGCCGAAATACTCGGCTTGCCGCATCCGCTATCGCAAAGGCTGAGAACCGCGCTACACCCCAACCGCGCCATCATCCGCGCGATTGTTCGGCAGCAGCCGTTGTTATCCGATTAAGGATTTCGCTGTAAATAAAAAAGGCCGTCTGAAAGTCATTAAAACTTTCAGACGGCCTTTAGCTATCCGTTAACTGCTTAGAATTTCCATTCCAAAGACACGGCATAGTTGCGACCTGGGGCACGGTAGCGATCTAAGCCTTTGCCATCGCGGTCAACGCCGTTGGTGGTGCTGTAGCTTTACCAACCTTCCTTTCTGTTCTAATTACCTTAGAACTTGGCTTCAAGCGTGAAGTTGTAGCTTCTGCCGGGGGAGGTGAAGCGTTCTATACCGGCATGGGTTTTGTTGTCGACGCGGTTGACTGTGCCGAATTCGCGGATGCTGCGCAGCGATTCCCAAGTGTAGTATTTTTTGTTGCCGATGTTGTACGCACCGGCGCGCAGGGTGAAGTATTTGCCCAAGTTGACGTAGCCTGTCAGGTCGAAAAGCGTATAGGCTTTGCTGTGCTTGGCAAACGGCCATGGGTTGTTCAAATCATCACTGCTGTGAACGGTGTCAGACGGTTTTTTAGCTGCGGTGTGTGTCAGGTACGCATTGACGCCCCAGCGTTTGGACGGCGCATCGTAGCCCAGATTGTAAACGGCAGACCATGGGGAAAGGGCGTTAATCGGGGTTTCCTGTCCGTTGGTCTGTTTGGCTTTGCCTTTGATGTAGCTGACGTTGATACCTGCGTGCGTGCCTTGCGGCAAACCGATGCTGTCAAGGTTCCATGTGCCGTTAAATTCCAAACCTTTCGCCCATGCGGAGGAACGGTTTTGGTTTTGCCAAACGGGTGAGCTGACCAAGGCGGTACCGTCGGAAATCGGCGCATAATTAGGGCTGTTGGGGTTGTCTGAGGACACGCCCATGTAGGTCAGTTCGATAAAGTTGCGGTAGCGGGTTTGGAAACCGGAGAATTTAAAGTTTCCGGCTTTGCCGCTGCCGGCAAGTCCCAGTTCGAAGTTTTTGGCGGTTTCTGCCTTAAGGTTAGGGTTTGCTTTAAGGTAGAAGTCAGGATGCGGGAACAATAGCCAAGTTTCGTCTGAAGTCGGCGCGCGGAAGCCAGTGCTATATTTTGCCAAAAGATTCAGACGCGGCGTGAATTTCCAGTCTAATCCTAAACCGTAGCTGAAACCGCTGTGTTTACGCTCGCTGCCGAGATAAGGAATTTGACCGCGGATGGCAGGAGTGTAGTTGGGATTGTCTTTGGCTTTGCTGCTGCTGTTGTCGTAGCGAAGCCCGGCATTGAGGCGGTATTGGCTGCTGTCGCCGAATTGGAATGTGTTGTTCCAGTAGGCAAAACGGTTTTTGGAGGAGCTTTCGACCAGCATAGTCAATTCTTGGTTGTTGGACGTTTGATATTTCGGGTCGTATAGGCGTACCCAATAGCTATGATCTCTATTGTCGTTGTCGTTTTGGGAACCACCCAATCCGTATTGCATTGCCCATACCAATTTGGAAAAGTCGATTTGTTTTTCAGCATCGGCACCAAATTGGGTATTTTTTTGACGGATGTTGCGAAACATATGGTACACGTCGCTGTTCACACCGTTGCTGGCGTAATCGGTCGGCAAGTCCCAAGTCCAGGTACTCATGTCGATGGTTTGACGGTCGTAATGCAGGTTGAGACTGTCCCATGGTCCTTTGTCAAGTTGGTTTTTGTATTCAAAACCGATGCGTTTACGGTAGGAGATGTCTTGGCGGGAACGGGTATCGCCTAGTGCCTCGCCTTTCCAGTTTGCCGCCCACATATTAGATAATTCAGTCGTCGTGCGGTCGGTGCGTGAATCCTCGTAAATCCAACCGATACGGTTTTTATCGTTGAAGTTGTAACCCAGTTTGAATAAGGTGCTTTTGTTTACCCAATCTTGTGGATCGGGTTTGCTGCGGGCTACGCCGCGGCTGCCGTAGTTGGTGCTGCCGGCATTCGGGTTCCAGCTTTGTTTGTTGTCGGTGATGACGGTATCGGCAGCGTCGCTGTTGTTTTTGGTTTCTTTACCGAAACGGCGGGTATAAACCATCAATGCATCCAGCCCCAACCAGGTTCCAGCGGCGGTTATGCTGCTGAATTTTTGGCTGTTGCGTCCGATATAGCCGCCTTTAATGCCTAAGTGGTAAGGCTTTTCTTCGGAAACATAGTCGCTTGCGGATTTGGTTTTATAGTTGACGGCACCGCCCAATGCGCCGCTGCCGGATTTGAGCGAGTCCGCGCCTTTGTTGATGGTAACTTCCGAGAAGTTTTCGGGTTCGGAAGTGTTGCGGTTGGCATTGAAGTTGCCGTATGCGCCGAACAGTTCTTGGAATGCTTCAGACGACCTGCTTTCTGCTTGTGCCAGTCCGTCCACGTTGATGGCGACACGGTCTTTATCGACACCGCGTATGGTAAAACCGTTAGAACCTGAGCGTCCGCCTTCGACGACGCTGATGCCCGGATCGTAGCGTACCAAGTCGCTTTCATCAGAGACCATTTGTTTATCCAATGCCTGACGGCGGACTTTCTCTTCACCGAGTTTTTGGACTTTGCGGCCGCCGATGACTTTGACTTCATTCAAGTCCTGATGGGCTTGTGGTACGGGGTCGGCAGCGAAGGCAGGGAAAGTTTGGCTGACAATAGCTGCCAGCAGTACGGGTTTAAAGGGGAAGGACATTTTTTGCCTCTTAAAGATGTACTGATTATCGGTTTATTGGGATGTTTGACGTACGGTTACTTGCTGACAGGTGTCAAGCTTGTATCCGTCGTATTACGGTCGTCATCATTCTTCACGCCGCCGAATACGGTATCCAACGATTTATCGGCATCAAAGGTAACTTTACCGCCTATACTGACTTCTGTTTTATCGCCGTTAAATTGACCAAAGAATTTTCCTTCGACTTTGCCGTTTTTACCATCGGATTCAGCAGTGCCTGAGAAATCAACGCCGTTGATGCCAACATCTTTCATCACAACATCCGGACCGTAATCCGCATTACCTAAAATCGTGCCGCCGAGTTTGTTGGTGTTGAAATTGGCTGTCAGCAGTGAAAGTTTGGGCGTGTTTTTTTCAGACGACCCGGAGGATTTGCCCGGATCGTAGGTTGAGGTAACGATATTGCCGTTGCGGACGCGGACAGCCCAAACTTCGTATGTAGTCTTGCCTTTTGCCACTGTACTGTCTGACGGAGTGTAATAAGACGGTTTCGCCGTTCCGACGGGTTTGCCGCCGACAAACAGGTCTGCTGTGCCGTCTGCATTTATCCATGCGCCGAATTTGAGGTGGTCATGTTTGGTTGCCGGTGCATAGGTGAATTGTCCGGAATTGCTGCAACAGACAAACAGTTTTCCACCCTCAGACAAAGGCTGGCCTTCGTGGCGTGTACGCAGGGCATAAGATGGGCTGGAGTAAGAGGGGACAATCGGGTCGGAATATGAGCTGATGTTGTAATAGTTGCCTGAAGGGGTTTGATAGACATATTGCTTATCGGTATAGCTGCCCCATGATGTTTTTACTTCGAGCTCCGCTTCATGCAGGCTGCCACCTTTTCCGGAAAGGGTATTGATGGTCTGTATCGCACTGCTTTCATCGCTCAGCTTAACATTGGCGATAGGTTGCGCTGTCGGAATAGCAACGGGAACTTTGGGTTCAGATGCACCTCCACCTGCACATGCAGTCAAAATAAAGGTAGTTGCAATGGGTACTATAAATACATTAATTTTCATAACCAATCTCTCTAAATACAAGCTTCTCAAATACAATAATGATAAGTATTACTAATAATATGAAATATTGTGTAATAAATATTTTATTTTAGCAATACCAATATTTTCTCTATCAGTAGTTAGGGTGAATCTTTATGCTATCCTCTCTCTGTTAAATATATTTACGTAATTTATAATCCTATAAAAATAAATAAGTTATATATATTTCGTAAATTTGCCGTTATAATAATAAATCTAAATACGAATCTGTATTTTTTATGCAAAAATAAAATTACCTGAGATGCCTCAGGCAGTTTTATGATAAGAGCAAATCCCTTATTAGAAACGGTTTGCCCTGCAATATATACATATATTTCGGATGACTTTAAATGCTAAAAATAAAACAAAAAATTGTCTCAGCTTCTTTGTGCTACCTATTGCCGTCGGCAGTCTTTGCTGAATTTCCCGAAAAGGGTGTTCGGCAGAATATTTCTTCTCAGAATACTGCTGTACAAGCACAACAGAAACAATGGTTAGATATTTTATCTGAGGAAGAAAGGTCACCTGAAAAGAATGAGAATATAGGCAGACCGACTCTGATTAACGATGATTTTTTAGCGTCAAACCCGCATATTCTTGAGGACGCGTTAGTTCAAGCACTTAACGGCAATAGCGCAGATCTGGTTTCCTCGCTTGTTGCCCTTTACCGCAAACAGCCCAACCACAATCCCAAACTGATTGCGCGTGCCGATGCTTTGCTAGCAAAGTTGAAAGGACGAAATTCCGAAGCGGTCGAACGTTATCGTACCCTTTATGAATCTGACGTTTCAGACGACCGCATATTGTTGGATTTGGCAGCTGCAGAGTTTCAGGACCATCGTTTGGGTGAGGCAACGATGCATTTTCGTCATGCCGCGCAACGCGATATACCTGCCCCCGTTTTGGAAAATGTCAAACGTTTTCAAGAAGCCGTTAAACGGCAGACAGAATGGAAATGGTCTGGCGGAATCAGCCCCGTGCATAACGATAATGCCAACAACGCTGCTCCGCGTTATTGCATCGAAACAAGGGGGCAAACCGCATGCAGTGTCACCTTACCTGTCAGTGCCAACGGCTTGAATTACGAATTGAACACCGAAAAACTCACCCCATTGTATGGGCATCACGCCATCAAATTCCGTACCAACCTCAGCGGCACAAGCTATTTTTTCGACCGTCAATCGGCTTACGACGATGCGTTCGGCAGGGCTTATTTGGGATGGCAGCGCAAGGATGGCAAACAAACCATCAGCGTTTTACCGTTTTATCAGGCACAGTTGGCAGGCAGCAGCGAGTTTGACAGCAAAAAAGAAAATAACCGTCGCGCCGCGCCGTATATGCTGGCACACGGGGTTGGCGTACAGCTTTCGCATATGGTCAATCTCGGTAACGCAACACAACTTTATTACTCACTGGAGCGCTACCGCCAAAACTATCGGGAAACTGATCGTGCACTGCGCAACGATGGTTGGCACGACAGTACTTATCTTTCCCTAGCGCGCCGTTTCGGCAGTACGACCCTGTTCGGCGGTTGGCAATACAACCGCTTTGTTCCTGAAAACAAAAACATACGTAATACTGTCAACAATGCGGCCTACCACCGCAACGGTTTCAATATAGGTTGGATACAGCAATGGCAGGTTTTAGGCGGACTTAACAGCAGACTTACCGCTTCATTTGCCAACCGTCGCTATAAAGGCATTATGGCATTCGGTACCGAGCCACAACGCAACCGAGAGCGTTCCCTCTCTATCAACCTTAGCCACAACAAATTATCTTATAAAGGCATTACCCCTACTTTGAATTATAGTTATAGTCACATCCGTAGCAATGCACCATATGCAATGCGTAATATTCATCAATGGTCATTAGGTGGTGAATGGAATTTTTAAAGGAGAATCAAATCTGAGTAGGTATAAGACAGCAACCCGTTCAAACAAAACTTTGTAGTGTAATTAAAGGCCCCTGCAAACATCTACGCCGAGACCTTGTCTGTTTGATTTAATTATTGTTTAGAGTCTGTGCGGTGTCATACCTTCAGGCGCTTCTGCACCTTCCGGCAAACCGAAGGTTTCGCGCAAAATCACTTTATAGAAAGCAAATGCTTCGCGCGCACCTTGAATGGCTTCCGCTTCAGCTTCCGGAGTCAAGTTCAAAGCGTTCAGATGCTCGACAAAAGCGCGCCAGTGTTTGCCGCGGCCGTTTGGATGCGGAGCCAGGTGGCGTGCGCCGAATTCGCCGTTGTATTCAAGTTTTTGAGCGTGTTTGAACAAGAATGCTGCGCCCAAATTAGAACCTTCGGCGCAATACAGCCAGCCGATGGCTTTATTGCCGGTTTCGTGTGGCAATTCTTTGTCAAATTTGTAAGGCTCTTCGCCCAAGTCTTTCAAGTCTTGAGTCACGGCATCGTAACGTGCCATGTATTCAAGTTCAGGAATGGCTTTGTTCAATTCGGCATCTTTATAGATATGGTCAACAGCCTTATGGAAAACAGATTGAAGTTTCAAGAATTTGATGTAGTTTTCTTTGCTAGAAAAAGGTTGAACGGACATAACCAGGTTATCAACGCTGTCGTGCGTTGTCGTGGTTTGCTCTTTCAAGCGTTTGGCGAAAGTCAGCTCTTGGGTCTCACTCATGATATTTCCTTAGAATAAGGGACAAATGGTTTCAGACGGCCTTTATGGTTAAAAATACCGTCTAATTTGAAAAGAATCGTTTTAAAAACAAAGAAGATAACTTTTAACCTGCTTCAGGTTCATTGATCGCACACCTTCCACAAATCTACAAGTCTCATCGCGTTTTTCAGGAATAAGAATATATATTATTTTTATCCTAATGACAATAAACCAAACTAAGACCTATTAATAAAATTTAACAGCCCATAGCAATAATCTTCCAAAGTTTTTCAAACTTTTCAGACGGGCCAAACCTTATTAAACAGCCGCTATTCAATCCAATATCAACCTAAATTTGGGCTATCCTGCTGTTTTCCTTTATAATGCGACACTCTTTGCACCTTCTTTATCCCCTGCCGAACCATGAAACGGATTCCTGCCTACCATCGCTGGTGGCGCTACAAGTCTTATCTTCCTGATGCGACGCTGCCTGCACATACGGTGGAATGCCCGGATTGCGGCTGCCGTATGGATATTCCGCGCCTGCGTCAGGGGCAGGAAGCGCATTGTCCGGTGTGCAACCATGAAATTGTGGAGGTGGAAAACAATCCGTATATTGCGCCGATTGCCTATGCGCTGACAACCTTGATTCTGATGGCGTTTGCGTACAATATGGTGTATATCCGCGTCGATTTATTCGGCGTGACATCGATTTTGTCGTTGCCGCAAATGATGCGGCTTTTGATTTCGCTGGATTACGGTTTTCTGGCGGAAGTGATGTTTATCCTTACCTTCGGCGCGCCTTTACTGTTTCTGCTGCTCTGCCTTTATGTTTATACGGCTTTGATACGTGAAAAGGCCTACCCTGCGCTGCGCTTTGCAACGCGTGTATTGGTGCGGCTGCGTCATTGGATTATGGTGGATGTGTTTTTTATTTCCACTCTGGTGGCGTATATCAAGCTCTCGTCCGTTGCTACGGTAGAATTCGGCTCGGCGTTTTATCTGATGTTTCCGTTGTCGGTCATGCTGATTCGGACTTCGGTATCGATTCCGCAGCATTGGGTTTATTATAAGATTCACCGTTTAACCGGCGGCCATGCGGTTCAGACGGCCACTGAAGACAAAATCTGTTGCAGCCGCTGCCTGTATTTCCGCGATAAAGACGAGCAGCCTTGCGGCGTATGCGGTGCGGACTTATACCGCCGCCGCCCGAAAAGCCTGAGCATTTCTCTGGCGTTTTTAGTCGCGGCGTTTATCCTGTATTTCCCTGCCAACATCCTGCCGATTATGATTTCGTCCAACCCGACGGCCTTGGAGATCAACACGATTTTCAACGGCATTGTTTATATGTGGGACGACGGCGACCGATTGATTGCCGTGATTATCTTTAGTGCCAGTATTATGGTGCCGGTTTTGAAGATTATTGCGATGGCGGTTTTGATTTATTCCGCATACTTCAAACCTGTGATGAGCGCGGACAAGATGTCGGTTTTGTATCGGATTACCGAATCCATCGGCCGCTGGTCGATGATTGATATTTTTGTGATTATCATTTTGATGAGTTCGTTCCACACCAATATGGCGCGCGTTGTACCGGGTGGTGCAGCGATTTACTTCTGCCTGGTCGTTATTTTGACCATGCTTTCGGCCTATTATTTCGATCCCCGTCTGATTTGGGACAAGCAACAACAGCTTTCAGACGGCCTTGATTCTGACCAGACCTTAACACAATGAGAAAACACGATTCTTCACCCAATTATCACGCCCCGGCGCGTGTCAAGAAAACCAATGTCTTCACATCCGTCGTGTGGCTGATTCCGCTGATTGCGCTGATTGCCGGCGGCTGGCTTTTGGTTAAAGACATCCGCAACCGCGGCCCTGTCGTTACGCTGTTGATGGACAGCGCCGAAGGCATCGAGGTCAACAACACCGTTATTAAGGTGTTGAACGTCGATGTCGGACGCGTTACCCGCATCAAATTGCGCGACGACCAAAAAGGCGTGGAAGTCACCGCCCAACTCAGCGCCGACGCCAAAAACCTTATCCGCAGCGATACCCAATTTTGGGTAGTCAAACCGCGTATCGACCAAAGCGGCGTTACCGGCTTGGGGACCTTGCTTTCCGGCTCATATATTGCATTCACACCGGGCAAAAGCCAAGAAACCAAAGATGTTTTTGTCGTCCAAGACATTCCGCCGATTGCCGCCATCGGTCAAAGCGGCCTGCGCCTGAATTTGATTGGCAAAAACGACCGCATCCTCAACGTCAGCAGCCCTGTTTTGTATGAAAACTTTATGGTCGGCCAAGTAGAAAGCGCGCATTTCGACCCGTCCGACCAAAGCGTGCATTACACCATCTTCATCCAAAGCCCCAACGACAAACTGATTAATTCCGCCAGCCGTTTCTGGCTGGAAAGCGGCATTAATATCGAAACCACAGGCAGCGGTGTCAAACTCAATTCTGCCCCTCTGCCTGCCCTGCTGTCCGGCGCGATTTCCTTTGACTCGCCTAAAACAAGCGACAGCAAAAACGTCAAAAGCGAAGACAGCTTCACGCTTTACGACAGTCGCAGCGAAGTCGCCAACTTGCCTGATGACCGCTCGCTGTACTACACCGCGTTTTTCAAACAATCCGTACGCGGTCTGTCTGCCGGTTCGCCTGTCGAATACAAAGGCCTGAATGTCGGTGTGGTTTCCGATGTTCCTTATTTCGACCGCAACGACAGCCTGCACTTGTTTGAAAACGGCTGGATTCCCGTACGCATCCGCATTGAGCCTTCCCGTTTGGAAATCAATGCCGACGAACAAAGCAAAGAACATTGGAAACAACAATTTCAGACGGCCTTAAACAAAGGCCTGACCGCCACCATCTCCAGCAACAACCTGCTGACCGGCAGCAAAATGATTGAGTTGAACGATCAGCCTTCTACCTCGCCTAAGCTGCGACCGCATACCGTTTATGCAGGCGATACCGTTATCGCAACCCAAGGCGGCGGTTTGGACGATTTACAGGCAAAAGTGGCCGATTTGTTAGACAAGTTCAATAATCTGCCATTGGATAAAACCGTTGCCGGCTTGAACGGTTCGCTTGCCGAGCTCAAGTCCACACTCAAATCTGCCAATGCCGCCCTAAGCTCCATCGACAAACTTGTCAGCAAACCGCAGACACAAAACATCCCTAACGAGTTGAACCAAACCCTGAAAGAATTGCGTCAAACCCTGCAAGGCGTATCACCTCAATCGCCTATCTACGGCGACGTACAAAATACGCTGCAAAGTTTGGACAAAACCTTAAAAGACGTTCAACCCGTGATTAATACTTTGAAAGAAAAACCCAACGCGCTGATTTTCAACAGCAGCAGCAAAGACCCTATACCGAAAGGAAGCCGATAATGCGCCTCTTCCCGATTGCCGCCGCCCTGACGCTTGCCGCCTGCGGCACTGCGCAAAGCACACAATATTTCGTTCTGCCCGACAGCCAGTATATCCGACCTGCTACGCATGGCAGCGAAATTGCGGTTAAAGTCAACCTTGCCGAACCGCTTGCCAACGGCGGCCTCGTTTACCAAACCGATGCCTATCATGTGAATCTGGCGAAAAACCACCTTTGGGCGGCACCGCTCGATGGCGCGTTGGCAGCAAACCTCAGCAACAAGCTCAACCGCCTCAATCCACATCGCACCTTTGTGCCTGCTTCACGCAGCCAAAGCAGCCAAACCCTGAAAATCTATATCGAAGCCTTCCAAGGCAGCTATCAGGGGCAGACCACCATCAGCGGTTATGCACAATGGCCGGACGGACGCAACAAACCGTTTAACGCCGTCACGCCGCAACAAGGCGATGGCTATACCGCCATGCTCGAATCGTTGGAAAACGGTTTGTCACAGGTTGCCGATACGATTGCCTATTAAACCAAAAGGCCGTCTGAAAGATGTTCAGACGGCCTTTTTCATGTTTCAAACATTCATTACAACGCACGGTTAAAATACAAAGCCACGCCGGAACGCTCGCTCATCGCTAACAAATAATCCATCAATTTTTGCGGCCATTGAATGCCGCGCACAACGGTCAGGTTACGCAAAATAGGGAACGTCAGGATATCTTCCAAACTGATTTCACCGCCCAAGCCCTCGCCTTCGCACACCAGCGCTTCCAGTTCGGCCAAGTCTTGATGCAGACGCTCCAAATATTGCGCCGTTTTGTTCAGATTAGTCTCGAAATTGCCGATACTTCTCTCTTTTTTGTCGATAAAGTATTTTTTCGCTTCATCGGTCTCAAATTCAGGCAGACTGATTTTGACCATGCGCGGCTGTACCAATTTGTTATTGTATTCGCCCACTTTGTCCAACCACGCCTGAACCTCGGGACGAACCATTTCTTTCAGACGGCCTTGATCGATGTAACGGACAATATCCAAACTCTCGCCCATAAACGAACCGTCTTCTTTTTGCAGAATCGGCACTTGTTTTGAACCAATCATGCCAATCGGCGTAGCTTCGTCATCGTTCGCCAAGACAATTTCTTCCACCGCCACATCGCGCAAGCCGAAAATCATCCGCGCACGGACGCAAAACGGGCAATGGTCGTAAATATACAGTTTCATCGAAATACTCCTTAAAATTTCAAAACGGTTAACCATAACACCCAAAGCCGTCTGAAACAAGGTGTCCTGAAACATAGTGCCACATTCGCATACAAATCTAGGGCTGTCGGCAATAAACTGTTACAATGGCAACGTTTTTATCAAAAAGAAAAAAACGCACGCCATGACCACTATTCGCCAAACGCCCCAAACATCGAGTGCAACGCTGGAAGGCCTCCTCGCTTGGTTCGACGGCTATGTTGCCGCGCTGCCCGATTCCGATAAAAACCTGATTCAGACGGCCTTTGACTTAGCTAAAGAACATTATCCTGCCGATGCACTAACGACTTACGGTGAGCCATTGCTGGAACATTTCCTCGGCTCGATGCAAATCGTCAGCGAACTCGACCTTTTGCCCGATGCCGTGGCCGCTACGATTTTGTCCGACATCGGCAAATACGTTCCCACTTGGCGCGAATTGGTTACCGAACGCTGCAACAGCACCGTTTGCGAGCTGGTCAAAGGCGTGGACGAAGTACAGAAACTGACCCAATTCGCACGCGTGGACAGCCTTGCCACGCCGGAAGAACGCGGCCAACAGGCCGAAACCATGCGTAAAATGCTGTTGGCGATGGTTACCGACATCCGCGTCGTCCTGATCAAACTGGCGATGCGCACGCGCACCCTCCAATTCTTAAGCAACGTTCCCGACAATCCTGAAAAGCGCGCCGTTGCCAAAGAAACCCTCGACATTTTTGCCCCGCTCGCCAACCGCTTGGGCGTGTGGCAACTCAAATGGCAGCTTGAAGATTTGGGCTTCCGTCATCAAGAGCCGGAAAAATACCGCGAAATCGCCCTGCTTTTGGACGAAAAACGCACCGAGCGCCTCGAATACATCGAAAACTTTCTCAATATCCTGCGTACGGAACTGAAAAAATACAATATTCATTTTGAAGTTGCCGGAAGACCGAAGCATATCTACTCCATTTACAAAAAAATGGTGAAGAAAAAGCTCACTTTCGACGGCCTATTCGACATCCGCGCCGTACGGATTTTGGTGGACACCATTCCCGAGTGTTACACCACGCTGGGTATCGTCCACAGCCTCTGGCAGCCCATCCCCGGCGAGTTCGACGACTACATCGCCAACCCAAAAGGCAACGGCTATAAAAGTTTGCACACCGTCATCGTCGGCCCGGAAGACAAAGGCGTGGAAGTGCAAATCCGCACCTTCGATATGCACCAATTCAACGAATTCGGTGTCGCCGCCCACTGGCGTTACAAAGAGGGCGGCAAGGGCGATTCCGCCTACGAACAGAAAATCGCCTGGTTGCGCCAACTCTTGGACTGGCGCGAAAACATGGCGGAAAGCGGCAAGGAAGACCTCGCCGCCGCCTTCAAAACCGAGCTTTTCAACGATACGATTTACGTCCTGACCCCGCACGGCAAAGTCCTCTCCCTGCCCACGGGCGCAACCCCCATCGACTTCGCCTACGCCCTGCACAGCAGCATCGGCGACCGTTGCCGCGGCGCGAAAGTCGAAGGGCAAATCGTGCCGCTGTCCACCCCGCTCGAAAACGGACAGCGCGTCGAAATCATTACCGCCAAAGAAGGGCATCCTTCCGTCAACTGGCTCTACGAAGGCTGGGTCAAATCCAACCGCGCCATCAGCAAAATCCGTGCCTACATCCGCCAACAAAATGCGGATACCGTGCGCGAAGAAGGCCGCGCCCAGTTGGATAAGCAGTTGTCAAAAATCTTCCCCAAACCCAATCTGCAAGCATTAGCGGAAAAACTCGGCTTCAAAAAAACCGACGAACTTTATACGGCCATCGGTCAGGGCGACGTTTCCAACCGCGCCATCCACAAAGCCTGTGGCGCGCTGAATGAACCGCCTCCTGTGCCGATTGATGAAACCAATATCGTCAAACAGTCCAAAATCAAAAAAGGCGGCAAAAACGGCATTTTGATTGACGGTGAAGACGGCCTGATGACCACGCTTGCCAAATGCTGCAAACCGGCACCTCCGGACGACATCATCGGTTTCGTTACACGCGACCGCGGTATTTCCGTCCACCGCAACACCTGCCCTTCTTTCCGCCACCTTGCCGAACAGTCTCCTGAAAAAGTCTTGAATGCAAGCTGGGCAGCCTTGCAAGAAGGACAAGTGTTTGCCGTCGATGTTGAAATCCGCGCCCAAGACCGCTCCGGTTTGCTGCGCGACGTTTCGGATGCGCTGGCGCGTCATAAACTCAACGTTACCGCGGTGCAAACCCAATCGCGCGATTTGGAAGCCAGTATGCGCTTTACCCTTGAAGTCCGCCAAGTCAACGACCTGCCGCGTGTATTAGCCAGTTTGGGCGACATCAAAGGCGTTTTAAGCGTAACGCGCTTGTAGTTCTCATTACCCAAGCAAATCTAAAGGCCGTCTGAAAGCAACTTTTTCAGACGGCCTTTTAAGTTTTTAATACACTAATATCTCAACACCTCAACTTATCTTTCTTAAAAAGTCAGCCGCAGCCTTAACCGCTTCAATATATAACCCCCTCTTCTATTCTTACAACCAGTCGTTATTTCCTACCGGCATCATTCTCAGGCAAACTTATTATTCTCATGATAAACAAGATATTTCCAATTTAAGGGAGCCTCATGGATACACGAGATTTGTACCCTCACGAGATTTTGCAGGAAGCCATCGGCAAGAGCTGCGCCAAGTCTGAGTTCAGCATCAAAATGTTGGTGATTTTGAGTTTTTTAGGTGGCGGCTATGTCGGCTTCGGCTATCTTGCCTGCCTGCGCGTCATCAGCGGCATTCCTGCCGAATGGAACGGCCTGGCCGCCCTTTTGGGCGCGTCTGTGTTCCCGATTGCGCTGATTTGTATCTTAATCGGCGGCGGCGAGCTGGCAACAGGCAATATGATGATTATGGCTTTGGGCAGATTGACCGGCCGCGTCAGCACCTACAAACTGGTACGCAACTGGCTCATCGTCAGCTTGGGCAATCTGGCAGGCGCCGTTGCCATGGCCTATTTCCTCGGCCACTACGTCGGCCTGGCAGAGGGAGCGGCTACGGCTAAAACCATTGCCATCGCCGAAGCCAAAGTTAATATGGACTTTGGCCGTGCATTCGTTTCTGCTGTCGCATGTAACTGGATGGTGTGCATGGGTATTTGGTTCTATTTCGGCTCACGCCATACTTCAGGCCGTATTTTGGCAACTTGGTTTCCGGTCATGATCTTCGTGTTAATCGGCTTCCAACACTTTGTTGCCAATATGTTCATCATTCCGGCCGGTATTTGGGCGGGCGCAAATGTCAGCTGGGGTCAATTTTTCTACAATATGATTCCCGTCTTCTTAGGCAATGTCCTCGGCGGATCGTCTTTTGTTGCCGCTTTCTATCTCTTCGCTTATAAACATTTGTTAAAAGATGATTTTTCTATTTAGTTCAAGCTGACTCGCTACCCCGTATTCATCAGAAATACGGGGTAGTGCCGTTATCAGGCCGTCTGAAAACGCCTTTTCGTGTCGCATAATTACGCTTTCTCTCTGCGTAACGTTTCATTTATAGGAAAGATAGTTTCATTACCTTTCCTTTTCTCCAATTTAAGATAATTTTTGCAATCTTTTGTTTTCAAATGACTTCCCCTCAAAAGCACTACGATTTTTCATAAAGCCCGTGTTCCGTGCTTTGCAAAACAAAAAATTTACTGTATTCTGAATTTAATTATTTACAATTTAATGTGGATTGGTTACATATCCTATTGTATTTGAAAATAATTTATCCTGACTCTCTCGTGAAAAACAGGATTTTTAAGCTGTATTTTTATTAGAAAAAAGTTTGGGTACGAATTGCTTGCAATTTCAAAACCCGTATTTATAAGTTAGATGAGGAATAAGTACATGAATCCCATGTATATCACTTTTGCGATCTATCTGGTCGCTGTATTACTGATCGGCCTCGCCGCCTATTTTTCAACACGAAACTTCGACGACTACATCCTCGGCGGCCGCAGCTTGGGCCCGTTCGTGACCGCGATGTCTGCCGGTGCTTCCGATATGTCAGGTTGGCTTTTGATGGGCTTGCCAGGTGCTATCTACCTGAGCGGTTTGAATGAAGCTTGGATCGCCATTGGTCTGATTGTGGGTGCATACCTCAACTGGCTTTTGGTTGCAGGCCGTCTGCGCGTACATACCGAATATGCCAACAACGCGCTGACGCTTCCTGATTACTTCTTCCACCGCTTCGGTGCCGGCGGTCACTTGATGAAAGTGGTTTCTGCACTGATTATCTTGTTCTTCTTCACTATTTACTGTGCTTCAGGCATCGTAGCCGGTGCTACCCTGTTCCAAAGCCTGTTCCACGATCTATCTTACACTCAAGCCATGTGGCTGGGTGCCGGCGCGACCATCGCCTACACTTTCTTGGGCGGTTTCTTGGCCGTAAGCTGGACCGATACCCTGCAAGCTTCTTTGATGATTTTTGCATTGGTACTGACTCCTATAATGGTGTACTTGGGCTTGGGTGGTGCAGATCAAATGAACGCGGCCATCCAACAAGTTGCCGCCTCTACCGGTAAAGAATACGGCAGCCTGTTTGCCGGTACTACCTTCATCGGCATTATCTCTACCGCTGCTTGGGGCTTGGGCTATTTCGGCCAACCACACATTTTGGCCCGTTTCATGGCTGCTGAAAGCGCTAAATCTTTGGTTTCTGCACGCCGTATCGGTATGACTTGGATGATTCTGTGTATGGCCGGTGCCGTGGCTGTCGGCTACTTCGGTATCGCTTACTTCGGCGCCAACCCTGCCCACGTTGAAGAAATGAACGGCAACCACGAACGTATCTTCATCGCTTTGGCTACCCTGCTCTTCAACCCTTGGATTGCCGGTATCATCTTGAGCGCGATTCTTGCTGCTGTAATGTCTACCCTGTCTTGCCAATTGTTGGTTTGCTCCAGCGCGATTACCGAAGACTTCTATAAAGGCTTCCTGCGTAAAAACGCCCAACAAGCTGAATTGGTATGGATTGGCCGTGTAATGGTATTGGCGATTGCCGTGATTTCCATCCTGATTGCTTCTGATCCTGAAAGCAAAGTATTGGGCTTGGTAGCTTATGCATGGGCCGGCTTTGGCGCCGCATTCGGTCCGGTCGTTATCCTGTCTGTTCTGTGGAAACGTATTACTGCCTACGGTGCACTCTCCGGCATGATTGCTGGCGCGCTGACTGTGGTTGTTTGGGCTGAGTGGATCAAAAAACCTGCTTTGGCCGCACAAGAAACAGGCTTCTCTACCGTTTATGAAATCGTTCCCGGCTTCATCGCTTGTACCCTCGTAATTGTTTTGGTCTCCCTGATCGACAAAAAACCTTCACGCGAATTGCAAGAACGTTTCGAAAAAGCAGACGCAGAATACCGCGCCTCTAAATAAGACGTTTTCAGACGGCCTGCATGATTCCGTGCAGGCCGTCTTTATGAAATAAACTGTTTCAAAATAATCTGAGCCTTATCAGAAAAAACAGCAATTTATGTGGGTGCATCTTGTATCCGCATCATAATTTTATTACGATATTACTATCCTTCAGAATGCCTGTTTTAGCAGACTTAATTCAGGCCGTCTGAAACCATGAAAAAAACCTTTGGAGAACATAAATAATGTTTAACTTCGCTTTTCCAACACAAACTCCTCTGCGTCAAGCTGTAACCGATGCCTACCGCCGTGATGAAATCGAGGCCGTTCAGGATATGTTGCAACGTGCACAGATGACTGACGAAGAGCGCAATGCCGCCTCTGAGCTTGCCCGCCGTTTGGTTACTCAAGTCCGCTCCAGCCGCACCAAAGCAAGCGGCGTAGATGCCTTGATGCACGAGTTCTCTCTCTCCAGTGAAGAAGGTGTTGCACTGATGTGCCTGGCCGAAGCCCTGCTGCGTATTCCAGACAATGCAACCCGCGACCGCCTGATTGCCGACAAAATCTCCGAAGGCAACTGGAAAAGCCACTTGAACAACAGCCCTTCCCTCTTCGTTAACGCGGCTGCATGGGGTCTGTTGATTACCGGCAAACTGACCACCAACACTTCTGAAAAAAATATGGGTTCTGCACTGAGCCGCATAATCAGCAAAGGTGGTGCTCCGCTGATCCGTCAAGGTGTGAACTACGCAATGCGCCTATTGGGCAAACAATTCGTAACCGGCCAAACCATTGAAGAAGCGCTGCAAAACGGTAAAGAGCGCGAGAAAATGGGTTACCGCTTCTCTTTCGATATGTTGGGTGAAGCCGCATACACAGAAGAAGATGCCAACCGCTACTACAACGACTACGTTCAAGCCATTCACGCCATCGGCAAAGATGCCGCAGGCCAAGGTGTTTACGAAGGCAACGGTATTTCCGTTAAACTTTCCGCCATCCACCCACGCTATTCACGCGCCCAACACGAACGCGTTATGAGCGAACTGTTGCCACGCCTGAAAGAATTGTTCCTTTTGGGTAAAAAATACGATATCGGTATCAACATCGACGCCGAAGAAGCCAACCGTCTCGAATTGTCTTTGGACTTGATGGAAGCTTTGGTTTCCGACCCTGACTTGGCAGGCTACAAAGGTATCGGTTTCGTTGTTCAGGCCTACCAAAAACGTTGCCCGTTCGTTATCGACTATCTGATCGACCTGGCCCGCCGCAACAACCAAAAACTGATGATCCGTTTGGTTAAAGGCGCATACTGGGACAGCGAAGTAAAATGGGCCCAAGTAGACGGCATGGAAGGCTATCCGACTTACACCCGTAAAGTCCACACCGACATCTCCTATCTCGCCTGCGCACGCAAACTCTTGGATGCGCAAGATGCCGTGTTCCCACAATTTGCCACCCACAACGCCTACACTTTGGGCGCAATCTACCAAATGGGTAAAGGCAAAGACTTTGAACACCAATGTCTGCACGGCATGGGCGAAACCCTGTACGACCAAGTAGTCGGTCCGCAAAACTTAGGCCGCCGCGTACGCGTGTATGCCCCGGTCGGCACACACGAAACCCTGCTTGCCTACTTGGTACGCCGCCTGTTGGAAAACGGTGCGAACTCTTCTTTCGTGAACCAAATCGTTGACGAAAACATCAGCATCGACCGCCTGATTAAGAGCCCGTTCGACACCATCGCCGAAGAAGGCATCCACCTGCATCCGGCATTGCCTCTGCCGCGCGATTTGTATGGCAAAGACCGTCTGAACTCTCAAGGCGTGGATTTCAGCAACGAAACCGTATTGCAAAACCTGCAAGAAAAACTCAACCAAGCTTCTTCCGAAGACTTCCACGCTGCTTCCATCGTCAATGGCGAAGCGCGTAACGTAGGCGAAGCACAACCTGTCCGTAACCCTGCAGACCACAACGATGTTGTCGGTACTGTCAGCTTTGCCGATGCAGCCTTGGCTCAAGAAGCGATTGGTGCAGCCGTTGCCGCCCTGCCTGAATGGAGCGCCAAACCTGCTTCAGAACGCGCCGACTGTCTGCGCCGTTTTGCCGACCTGTTGGAACAACACACGCCTGCATTGATGATGCTGGCCGTCCGCGAAGCCGGTAAAACCTTGAACAACGCCGTTGCCGAAGTACGCGAAGCCGTTGACTTCTGCCGCTACTATGCCAACGAATCTGAAAACACCTTGCCTAAAGATGCCAAAGCTGTCGGCGCAATCGTTGCCATCAGCCCATGGAACTTCCCATTGGCCATCTTTACCGGCGAAGTGGTTTCTGCATTGGCTGCCGGTAACACCGTTATCGCCAAACCTGCCGAACAAACCAGCCTGATTGCTACTTACGCAGTTTCCCTGATGCATCAAGCCGGTATTCCAACTTCTGCGCTGCAACTCGTACTCGGCGCAGGCGATGTCGGTTCTGCCCTGACCGGCGATGCCCGCATCGGCGGCGTGATCTTCACCGGTTCTACCGAAGTAGCACGCCTGATTAACAAAGCGCTGTCCAAACGCGACGACAACCCTGTCCTGATTGCCGAGACCGGCGGTCAAAACGCGATGATTGTGGACTCAACCGCCCTGCCGGAACAAGTCTGCCTCGACGTGTTGAACTCTGCCTTCGACAGCGCAGGCCAACGTTGTTCCGCTCTGCGTATCTTGTGCGTTCAAGAAGATGTTGCCGACAAAATGGTCAACATCATCAAAGGCGCAATGAACGAATTGGTTGTCGGCAAACCGACCCAACTGACCACAGACATCGGCCCTGTCATCGATGCTGAAGCCCAACAAAACCTGTTGGCTCACATCAACCGAATGAAAGGCGTAGCGAAGGCTTACCACGAAATCAAAACTGCCGCCGACGTTGATAGCAACAACTCTACTTTTGTTCGTCCAATCCTGTTTGAATTGAACAACTTGAACGAGTTGCAACGCGAAGTGTTCGGTCCTGTTTTGCACGTTGTCCGCTACCGCGCCAGCGAGTTGGATCAACTCATCGACCAAATCAACGCCAAAGGCTATGCTTTGACCAGCGGTGTACACAGCCGTATCGAAGGTACTGTCGAACACATCCGCGACCGCATCGAAGCCGGTAATATCTACGTCAACCGCAACATCGTCGGTGCCGTTGTCGGCGTACAACCTTTCGGCGGTCACGGCTTGTCCGGTACCGGTCCTAAAGCGGGCGGCCCATTCTATCTGCAACGTTTGGTTCGCACTCCTGAATGGATTGCGCCAACACTCAGCCGTATTGGTCAAGCAGACGAAGACGCGCTCAAACGTTTGGAAACTTTGGTTCACAAACTGCCGTTTGATGCAGAAGAGAAGAAAACTGCAGCCGCAGTTTTGGGTCACGCACGAGTTCGCACTCTGCGCAAAGCCGAAACCGTATTGGTCGGCCCGACCGGCGAACGCAACTCATTGAGCTGGCGCTCTCCAAAACGTGTTTGGGTACATGGCGGCAATCTGCTGCAAGCCTTCTCTGCCCTGACCGAGCTGGCAGCCGCAGGCATTCAAACCGTTGTTGAGCCAAACAGCCCACTGGCTTCCTACTCAGCCGATTTGGACGGTTTGTTGCAAGTCAACAGCAAACCTGAAAACGCAGGCATCAGCCATGTTGCCGCCATCGAGCCTTTGAGCAGCGAGCGCAAACAAGAGTTGGCCGGCCGCGACGGTGCGCTTATCCGCATCCTGCCTTCCGAACAAGGTCTGGACATTCTGCAAGTATTTGAAGAAATCTCTTGCAGTATCAATACTACCGCTGCCGGCGGTAATGCCAGCCTGATGGCAGTTGCCGACTAATCGTAGCCAAATCAAAGGCCGTCTGAAATTCAGACGGCCTTTTTTATGTTTTTATTTACATTTTTGCCGGATATTCGCACAAATCGTTAATCAGGCATTTGCTGCATTGCGGTTTCAAAGCCTTACACGTATAGCGGCCATGCAAAATCAACCAGTGATGGGCATCCATCAAAAATTCTTTGGGAATAAAGCGCATCAACTTGTCTTCAACCTCGCGCACATCCTTGCCCGGAGCAATTTTAGTACGGTTGGAGACACGGAAAATATGGGTATCGACCGCCATAACAGGTTGCCCGAATGCAGTATTCAGCACCACATTGGCTGTTTTACGGCCAACACCGGGCAAAGATTCCAAAGCCTCGCGGTCAGCAGGTACTTCGCCGTTGTATTTCTCCAGCAAAATACGGCAAGTTTGCATGATGTGCTTGGATTTGGTTTTGTAGAGGCCTATGGTTTTGGTGTATTCCATTACGCCGTCCAGCCCCAAATCCAACATGGCTTGTGGCGTATTGGCAACGGGAAAGAGCTTGGCAGTCGCTTTGTTCACACCGACATCAGTTGCCTGAGCGGACAATAAAACGGCGATAAGCAGCTCAAACGGCGAGCTAAAATTTAACTCGGTAGTCGGATGAGGATTAGCAGCGCGGAAACGCTCGAAAATTTCTTGGCGGATTTGTTTGTTCATTGTTTAGATTATTTTCTTATTGGCGCAGCAATTATAGTGAAATCATGCTGATACGGCTACTTCAAGTAAATAAGGCCGTCTGAAATTGTTTTCAGATGGCCTTGTTTGATAAAAGCATTGCTATTTTAAATGCGGTTTACTTCTTACTCAAAGTCAGCCCTGTCCAGCCAAACACCAGCGTCAGAGCCAAACTCAAGTAGCAGAAGAAGGCATAAGGCAGGTATTCCCAAACAGGCACACCCAAGGCATGGCTGATGAATACGCCGCAGACGCTCCAAGGCACCAACGGGTTGATGACCGTACCCGCATCTTCCAGCGTACGGGCAAGGTTGCGCGAATGCAGGCCGAGTTTGTCATATACCGGCTTAAAGGTTTCGCCGGAAAGCAGGATACTTAAATATTGTTCGCCAATCAGGAAGTTGACGCCGACCGATGTCATGGCCACGCTGAAAGTAGCGCGTCCGGCATTGGTCAGGAACGCACGAATGGCTTCCAGCAAAGACGGAATCACACCAATGCTGAACAACAGTCCGCCCAAACTCATGCCGAGTATCACGATGGTTTGCGTAAAGAACATGCTTTCCAAGCCGCCGCGAGAAATCAAACGGGCAATGTCTTTAAATGCTTCTCCTTCGAGTTTGTATCCGCTGTAAAACCACGCGCCCAGCTGTTTCAAATCAGGCGTACTGTGGAAGTAAGTCACAATCAGTGCCACTATAACGGTAAACAACATGGCCACAATGGCATTCACGCGCATCAGGGCGAGGATAACCAGCAAGGCAAACGGAATCAGCGAATAGGCATGCACCAAACCGGTTGCCTCCAATTGTGCGCGGAAAGCTTCGACGCTGTTCATGTCATGCGCAGCAACATTGGGCAAGAGCCACAACATCAACGCCGCACTGATCAACCACGCAGGCACAGTGGTGTACATCATGTTTTTGATGTGTTCGAACAAATCAATGCCGACAATCGAAGCGGAAATACCGGTCGTATCGGAAAGCGGCGACATTTTATCGCCAAAGAACGCACCCGACACAATCGCGCCTGCCGTCATCGCCATATCGGCATGAAACGCAGCCGCCATACCTATAAATGCCACGCCGACAGTCGCACAAGTCGTCAAACTGCTGCCGATGGAAATACCGATGATCGAGCAGAGCGCAAACGCCGAGAAATAAAAATAAGTCGGCGAAATCAATCCGAAACCGTAATACATCAACGTCGGAATCGCACCGCTCATCATCAGCGCGCTGACCATCAGGCCGATAAAGAAAAACAGATAAATCGCGCCCATACCCTGCCCGACCGCGCCTATCATACCGTTTTGCATGTCTTGATATTTCAAGCCGCGCATCAAACCGTACAACAGCAAGACCACAATCGCCGTCACAATCGACATATGCGGCAGCCATTCAAGCGAAATAATCGTATAACCTATTGCCGCCACCAAAGCCAAGGCCACAGCGATGGCCTCAAAACGCGGCATATTCAGTAAGGATTTGAAAGCAAACATTGTTCTTTGCCTTTTTAATAAGTATTTAACAGATTTTAGCATAACAGGCCGTCTGAAACCCGATTTTCAGACGGCCTGCCTGTTATTTTATAAAAACAGCTTCAGTAAAACTGCGACACTTTCTTTAAAATATATCGAATTATTAAAATTAAATATTTTTAAATAGAAATAAATGAAATTTTATTGCTTTTTGAAACGTCCGTCATGCAAAAATGCCACCACTTGCTCGACCGTTTTACGGTTAAACAGCATACCGCTATGGCTGACAGGCAAAACGACATGATCACGCATATTCGGACAATGCGTTTCGCTGACCAAAACCGTACCATCATGTTCGCCATGCAAACCTAAAACACGGCCCAGTCCATACGGTTTATTGCCGGCGACACTGCCCAACTCAACACCCTCGGGCAATTCAGGCATACTGCCGTCCAATGCGCCTTTATACGAGCCGCCCAATACCGGCTTTTGCAAACCCATGTTGAACACACGCTGCGCGGCACGGCTGCCTTGGTGCGGCGTACCCATGGTAACGATACGGCCGCTGACTTTATCCGGATATGCTGCTGCAAAATTGCGTAAGACCAACCCGCCCAAACTATGGCCGACAAAGTGCAGCGTTTCATCAGCATGGTTCTCATCAATCCATCGCGACAAATCTTTGACATGTCGGTTTATCGAATGTAAAACACTGTAATAATCGAACAGCGCAACTTCAAAACCTTCTTGTTCCAGCAAATGCGCCAGCGGTTTCATTACCCATGAATGCATGTGCAAGCCATGCAGCAAAATGATTTTGGCCATTTTTTCCTCCTGTCATTTAAATCATTATGCCACAAAGTAAAAAGGCCGTCTGAAATCCCATAGGGTTTCAGACGGCCTTTTATCATGATGAATTATTCGTCAGCTTTGTAGCCTTTTATAGCAAAGAAGACAATGTATACGTAACAAATCGCTGATACAACGAAAGAAATCATCAGGCCGTAAGTATCCGCTACCCAACCTTGTACCACAGGCACAATCGCACCGCCGACAATCGCAGTACACAATACGCCGGAAGCGCTGCTGGTAAATCGGCCCAGACCTTTGGTTGCCAAAGAGAAAATCGTTGGGAACATGATGGAATTGAAGAAGCCGATAGCCAACAATGCCCACATCGCAATATCAGCACTGGCTTTACCTGCCAACATAGCAACGCCCAACAGGGCAACAGCAGCGGTAGCATTGAATGCCAAATAGCGGTTAGGCGCAATTTTCGCCATGATGGCAGAGCCTAAGAAGCGGCCAACCATCGCGCCGCCCCAGTAGAACGACAGATATTTTGCGGCAGACGAGTGGTCCATACCTTTCAGGTAACCCAACACGTTGACCAACAAAGAACCGATAGATACTTCTGCACCAACGTAACAGAAAATACCGGCCACACCAAAAACCAAATGACGGTATTGCCATACGCTGTGTTTGCCATCATGGTTGTGTTCGCTCTCTTCTTCAGCAATTTTGTTTGCGTCAGGCAGACGAATCATTTTGACGAACACAGCCAAAATAATCAGCAAACCGGCCAAACCTAAATATGGAATTTGAACAGAAGAAATTTGCTCGGCTTTGCTGACAGTTTGTGTCGCATCAGCCAAAATCAGGAAGGCGCCAATTTGCGGAGCAATGGTCGTACCCAAAGAGTTGAATGCCTGAACCAAAGTCAGTGTTGCAGATTCTTTACCTGGTTTAGACAACAGGGTTACATAAGGGTTACCCGCCACTTGCAACAGCGTTACACCTGAAGCCAAAATAAACAGCGCACCCAAGAAAGTAGGATAAGAATGGCTGCCGGCGGCAGGATAGAACAACAGACAGCCGATGGCAGTCAATACGAAACCGCCAATTACACCGTTTTTATAGCCGATTTTGCCGACAAAATAACCCATAGGAATCGACATAATTGCGTAAGCGGTAAAGAAGCAGAACTGAATCAGCATCGCCTGAACATAAGTCAGCTCGAAAATATCTTTCAGATGCGGAATCAAAATATCGTTCATGCAGGTAATGAAACCCATCATGAAGAAGAGTGTGGTCAAGACGACCAGCGCAGGAGTATGATTTTGTTGTGAATGCGCAGACATAATTTGCCTTTCGTTTTGTTAAGACTCGCCAAAAATGAGCTTAAAGCAGTTCATTAAACTTAACACTCATTAACAGCCAATAGTATCATACTGATATTTCATCACCTTGAAAACTATTTTCCGACATCTGACTACATCACCTTTAAGCCGTTTAATTTTAAAACAACTAATAATATTAGTTTTATATTTTGATGTTTTGAAAAATATAGGCATAATCTCCTTTTAAATCCTGCTGTTTCTTTTTTACAATATCACTTGATGCAACTCAAAACATGCCCCTTCTTTACGCTTACCTTGCCTTGATTGCTTCTGCTTTCACTTCAGCCACACTACTTCCAGGCACATCCGAGGCGGCATACGCCGCATTTGTGTACCAATATCCGCAACATGCCCTCGGCGGATGTTTGTGTGCCGGTTTGGCGAATGGCTTGGGCAGTATGGTTTCGTATTACATGGGCAGAATGTTTCCGGCCAAGAAAAGGCCGTCTGAAAAAGTATTGGCACGTATACAAAGATGGGGGATTTGGCCGCTATTGTTTGCATGGCTGCCGATTATCGGCGATGCCCTCCCCCTTGCCGCAGGCTGGCTCAGGCTCAATGCTTTGCATTGCGCCATCATTCTGATTACAGGCAAACTGCTGCGCTATGCCATGATTTATTGGGGGATGAACACAGTTGCCGTATAAGCTTCGACAACCAAAAATAAAGGCCGTCTGAATGATTCAGACGGCCTTTGCCTTTAATTCGACAATTACAAGACTTTCACAATGCTCTCGCACAAATAATCGATGTTGTCATCGGTAATGCCGGCAACGTTAATGCGGCCGGAACGGACGGCATAAATGGCAAACTCGTTTTTCAAACGGTCAACTTGTTCGGGAGTCAAGCCGCTGAAAGAGAACATACCGTTTTGTTCGATAATGAAATCAAAGTCTTGGCTAGCACCTTTGGCTTTGAGCAACTCGACAAATTTTTGGCGCATGGCTTTGATGCGGCCGCGCATTTCATCAAGTTCGGCAATCCATTGTGCTTTCAAATCATCATTTTTCAACACCAGCGCAATGGTGTTCGCACCATGTGAAGCCGGGTTGGAATACAAGGTACGGATGATGGTTTTGACTTGGCTGTGGGCGCGGGCTGCGGTTGCTTCGTCTTCGGCCACCAAAGTGAACGCGCCGACGCGCTCATTGTACATACCGAAGTTTTTGGAATAAGAGCTGGCAATCAGCAATTCTTTATTGTATTTCAAGAATACGCGCAAGCCGTAGGCATCTTCTTCCAAACCGTTGCCGAAGCCTTGGTAGGCAAAGTCAAACAGTGGCAACCAGCCTTTTTCGGCAGAAAGTTTTGCCAAAGTTTCCCATTGTTCGGGCGTAGGGTCGATGCCGGTAGGGTTGTGGCAGCAGCCGTGCAGCAGGACGATGTCGCCTTTTTGCGCTTGGCCCAAGTCTTCAATCATGCCGTCCCAATCCAAACCGTGTTTGGCGGCATCGTAATAACGATATGGTTTGTCTTGGATACCGACTGCTTTGGCGATGGCGTTGTGGTTTGGCCAAGTCGGATTGGAAATCCAGATGGTTTGCGCGTTCAACTGGCGTTTGACAAATTCGGCTGCAATACGCAATGCGCCTGTACCGCCAAGGCTTTGCGCTGTTTTGGCGCGACGGCTGGCAATGATTTCGTGGTCTTTGCCAAACAGCAGGATTTGGGTTTGCTCGTTGTAATCGGCAACGCCGTCGATGGTGAGGTAATTTTTAGTTGTCTCGCTTTCCAACAGGCGTTTTTCAGCCTCTTTGACGGCTTTGACAATAGGCGTTGCGCCGGATGCGTCTTTGTACACGCCGATGCCGAGATTGACTTTTTCGGGACGGGTTTCGGCTTTAAACGCTTCGCCCAAACCTAAAATCGGATCAGCAGGAGCTGCTTCGATATGCTTGAAGAACATGATTTTTCTCTTTACAAGTAGTAAAACGGTTGAAAAAATACAAATTTGTATAATTTTACGCCGTTTCAGACCGTCTGAAAACGGATTATTACAAGGTTTTAACGCAAGATTGCCAACAAATCCAAAGGCGTGGCAATACGGAAATCGGCAAGCCAGTTTTCAGTTTGGTCTTCGGCAGAAATATAGCCCCAATCGGCAAGCACGGTCGTCATGCCTGCATTCTTGCCTGCCTGCATATCGCGCTCTGCATCACCGACATAAAAACATCGCTGCGCCTCAACTCCAATCTGTTCGCACGCATAAAACATAGGCTTCACGCTGGGCTTGGGTTCATCGCAAGTATCGCCGCTGACAATCACGGCGGGAGGTACGGTAAACCCGAGCTTAGGCACGAGGACATCGGTAAAACGCATAGGCTTGTTGGTGATAATGCCCCATTGGATACCGCGTTGAATTAAGGCTTCTAGCATTTCGTTTACGCCGTCGAACAAGATGGTTTGGTCGGCATAGCAGCGGCTGTATTCGTCCAAAAACTCTTTGCGCCATTGCATATAGTCCGGATGCTCGGGCGTAATGCCTGCACCCAGTTTGAGCAAACCGCTTGCACCGTGGCTGGCCTGCGGACGGATTTCATCCATGCTTTTTTCCGGCAAACCGTGTCGGCGCAATACCGTGTTGAGTGCGCCACCCAAATCAAGTGCGGTATCGGCAAGCGTGCCGTCTAGGTCGAATAATACGGCTTGGGTCATAAGTGTTCCTTTGATGATTTTAGAAGGCCGTCTGAACAATCCAACAAGTTTCAGACGGCCTGAATATGGTTAATGGTGATGGTGTTCGTGCATTTCCTGAGAACACAAAACTTCATCTTTATGCGGATGCTGTTCGCTTTCAATCTGAATCGTACAATGCCCGATGTTGTGATGCGCCAATTCATGTTCGATGCGGTAGGCGATTTGTTCGGACTCTGCAACCGTCATGTTGCCATCGACAACAATATGGCAGGACAAAACGTGGATATTGCTGGTAATCGTCCAAACATGCAAGTCGTGAACGGATTTTACGCCTTCCGTATTACGGATAACGCTGAGCAACTCATCGGTATGGATGTTTTCCGGCGCGCCCTCCATCAAAATGTGCAAAGTCTGTTTAAACAGCTTCCAGCCGCTGCGCCCTACCAAAGCCGCCACCAATACGCTGGCAACCGTATCCGCCCATTGCCAGCCATACGCCATTATCAGCACTGCTGCAACAATCGCCCCTATCGAGCCGAACAAATCGCTGATTACATGCAGATACGCGCCGCGCATATTGACGTTTTCTTCAGTATCACCATTCTTCAACATATAAACGGCCACGCCGATATTGACCAGCAAACCGATGATACTGACCACCAGCATACCGCCCGTCAAAATTTCCGGCGGATAAAACAATCGTTTGACTGCTTCATAAAAAATCATCGCCGCAATCAACACCAGCGACAATCCGTTAAACATCGCTGTCAAAATTTCAAAACGCTTGTAACCGAATGTCTTTTGCAGCGTGGTCTGTTTCTCGCCCAGTTTGAATGCCCACAATGCCACACCCAGCGAAAACGCATCGCTGAACATATGCCCCGCATCGGAAAGCAGGGCCAAAGAGTTGGTCAGCCAACCGCCGACCGCCTCAACCAGCATAAATCCGGCAATGATGAAAAAGGAAATACGCAATACCTGCTTATTGGCGGTATGCGTATGCGCGTGCGAATGATCGTGATGATGTGCCATGATGATTTTACCGTTTCAGACGGCCTTTTTATCCTGTTTCAAACTTTTCTCAAAATCTTCCAACATATCCAGCTCGAAACGGCTGAATCCAGCACGTTCCCGTGCTTCGATATTGACGTAGCCGCGGAAGATAAACATATCGTAATGCGCAATCAGGCTGCGGAACAAGGCAACCGGTTCCAAACCGCGTTCACGGCAAAGATGCTGATACCAATGATTGCCGATGGCGACATGCCCCACTTCATCGCGATAAATAATATCCAACACATCGCAGGTTTCTACATCGCCACGCTGCGCCACTTTTGCACGAATACCCGGCGTAACATCCAAACCGCGCGCTTCCAATACCCGCGGCACCAAAGCCATGCGCAACAGGGGATCGTAAGCGGTTTTATACGCCATATCCCACAAATGCCCATGCGCTTCAAAATCGCCGTAATCGTAGCCCAAGCTGTTCAGACGGCCACGCATCAAGCCGAAGTGAAACACTTCTTCTTTCGCCACACTTACCCAATCGCGTACAAACTGAAACGGCATATTGCGAAAACGATACGCTGCATCCAAAGCCAGATTAATCGCATTAAATTCAATGTGCGCAATCGCATGCAACATGGCCGCATAGCCTTCGACCGTATTCATCTTGCGCGGCGTAACTTCCGAAGGCGCAACCAAACGCGGACGCAACGGATGTCCGGCAAAACGGCAATCCACGGGTTTCGACTCATCAACCGTCAAACCTTCCGCCTCGCCCAACTGCGCAAACAAGGCCTGCGTCAATCTTCCTTTTTCATCCGGATTGTCCGACAGCAAAGCCTGTTCCAATAAAGGATAAGGATTCAGATACATACAAAACCATTGTTTTAAAAAGATAAATATTATAACCGTTTTAAAAAGCAAACAGAAAGACTATAATTTCATGCTTTCCGTAAAATGACATTAAATACCACACCAAACCCTTGCTCGTTTCATTAAAAAAACGTCAAAACCAAATGCAGGCCGTCTGAAGAAATGAAATTATTTCAGTCACTTGATTGGATTTTTCATATTTACACAAATTAAACCCTCCATTCAGCCCCTTGCCTGTTACACCATAACGTCTATACTGAACCCATCTCTCCGAACAAGGAACCAAAACATGAAAACTACCCGACTGTTCACCCTGACTACTGCCGCGCTGCTTTCTTCAGCCATCGGCTTTGCACAAGCCGGCGCAGTGGACGCCCTGAAAAAATTCAATAATGACGCCGACGGTATCAGCGGCAACTTCAGCCAAACCGTTCACAGCAAAAAGAAAACCCAAACCACACACGGTACATTCAAAATCCTGCGCCCGGGCTTGTTCAAATGGGAATACACCAAACCCTACAAACAAACCATCGTTGGCGACGGCAAAACCATTTGGCTCTATGACGTAGATTTGGCGCAAGTAACCAAGTCCTCACAAGACCAAACCATCGGCGACAGCCCTGCCGCCATCCTCTCCAACAAAACAGCATTGGACAGCAGCTACACGCTGAAAGAAGATGGTTCTGCCAACGGTATCGACTATGTTTTGGCTACGCCTAAGAAAAACAACGCCGGCTATCAATACATCCGCATCGGCTTTAAAGGCGAAAACCTCGCCGCCATGCAGCTGAAAGACAGCTTCGGCAACCAAACCAGCATCAGCTTCAGCGGTTTGAACACCAAGCCTAACCTTTCCAGCGGTATGTTCAAATTCACTCCTCCTAAAGGCGTTGATGTCTTGAGCAACTAAGCTTCTAATAAAACACAAAGGCCGTCTGAACAACAGACGGCCTTTTATTTAGTTCAATTCAACATCAAACACACTGTTACTTTTGACCTTGAATGGCAGCGGCAATTTTTTCTGCGCCTTTTTTCGCCCAGTCTGCCTGCTTGGCTTCCACCATCACACGCACGACAGGCTCGGTACCGGAAGCACGCAAGACCACGCGGCCTTTGCCTTCGAGTTCTTTTTCCACTTCAGCCAAAGCCTCTTTGGAAGCATCCTGCCAGTTTTGGCCTTTTTTGATGCGGACGTTAATCATGGTTTGCGGATACGGCTGCCAATCGGCGCAAACGGTGGCAAGGTCTTGATTCAAGGTTTGCAATGCCGCCAAGACTTGCAGCGCGGAAATGATGCCGTCGCCGGTATTGTGTTTGTCCATGCACAAAATATGGCCGCTGGCTTCGCCGCCAACCAGCCAACCGCGTTGATGGAGCTGTTCCAACACATAGCGGTCGCCCACTTTGGCGCGGCAGAAATCAACGCCCTGCTCTTTCAAAGCAATTTCCATCGCCATATTGGTCATCACTGTACCCACCACGCCGCCGATTTCCACACCTTCGTGCGCGCGTGCTTTGGCAATCACATAAATCAGGCTGTCGCCGTCATACACTTTGCCATTGCGGTCAACCATCATCAAACGGTCGCCATCGCCATCCAAGGCAATGCCGTAATCGGCTTCATTTTGCAACACAGCCGCTTGCAAAGCTTTCGGATGGGTTGCACCACATTTCTCATTGATGTTGTAGCCGTTTGGCTCATCACCGATACTGACTACTTGCGCACCCAATTCGTGGAATACTTTAGGCGCAACTGCATAGCCTGCACCATTGGCGGTATCGACCACTAATTTCAGACCGCGCAAGTCCAAATGGCTTGGGAAAGTGGATTTACAGAACTCGATATAGCGGTCATCCGCACCATTAATCCGGCGCGCGCGGCCCAAACGGCCGGACGGCTGGGTTTTCATTTCTTCATCGATTTTGGCTTCGATTTCCAACTCGATTTCATCGCTCAGCTTCACACCGCCTTCAGCAAAGAATTTAATGCCGTTGTCGGAATAAACGTTATGGGAAGCAGAAATCATCACACCGGCAGACAAACGCAAAGCGCGGGTCAGATACGCTACGCCCGGGGTTGGCAGAGGGCCGGTTTGAATAACATTGACACCGGCGGCAGTAAAGCCGGCAATCAGCGCGGCTTCCAGCATATAGCCTGAAATACGCGTGTCTTTACCGATTAATACGGTCGGTTTAATTTCACCTTCATGCTGTACCAAAACCTGACCTGCCGCATAACCCAATTTCAAGACAAAATCAGGATTGATAGGGAATTGACCGACTTCGCCGCGAACACCGTCAGTACCGAAATATTTTTTTGCCATGAGATAACTCCGTGATTGTTTTGTCGTATGTGAATATGGTTGAACTTCTTTAAAAGAATATTGTGTTTGAAGGCCGTCTGAATCTTTCAGACAAACCATAATCTACTACTTACGTATTATAGCAAGATCAGGCCTTCCTGCACGAAAAAAGCGCATCCTATGCAGAATGCGCTTTCTATTCGAGATTTAAAGTCAAATTTTAGAATTTAGCACCAGATTGATTAGCCATGTAATCAACTGCAGCTTTCACTTCATCGTCGCTCAGGCTGCCGTTACCGCCTTTGGCAGGCATGGCGTTAAAGCCTTCGAGTGCGTGTTTGTGCAGGGTATCTTTACCTTGTTTGATACGAGGAGCCCAGTCTTCTTTTTTGCCTACATGAGGAATACCGGGAACCGCACCACCGTGACATGCTTGGCAGTTGGCTTCGTAAACTTTTTTACCGTCTGCACCGCCGGCAGCTGCGCCTTTGTCTTCAGCTTTGGCAGCATCTGCTTTAGGAGCATCGGCAGGAGCCGCACCCTCAGCAGCAGGAGCTGAAGCAGCTTCGCCGGAAGCAGCGGCATCGGCAGGAGCCGCAGCATCAGGATCAGGGAAAGTACCGCCGGCTTTGTTGGCCATATAAGTAATCACGCGTTTCAATTCTTGATCGGTCAAATCAGCCGCACCGCCTTTGGCAGGCATTGCGTTGAAACCGTTCAAAGCGTGTTGGAACAAAGTATCAAAACCTTGGGCGATACGAGGAGCCCAATCGCCTTTGTTTTCAAATTTAGGCGCATTAGGAACAATGCTGTCCGCCGCGTGACATTGGATACAGATTTTGTTGAAAATCTGGTCGCCTTGACGTTCGCCGACAGGGATGCCGTCGCCCAGTTTGAGTTGGCCGACTGGCTGGATACGGGTTTGAGTCGCAGCTTCGGTTGTTTCGTTAACATCGCCGAATGAACCGCTTCCCGCCAATTTGATCAGGAAGAAAATCACTGCAATAACAATAACGATACCGCTCACAAGGGTGAACAATGCAGAGCCTTGGGCTTTGTGGTCGCGGAGTTGTTTCATTTGGTAGGCCTCGCCGTTAGGTTAGGTTGTGCTGTAAGTTATAGTTTATATGTTAAACGCAATTAACAATATTTTGCTGGATTATACTGAATTCGCAAAGGCTTTCCAATCCATCTTGAGAAAAAGATACGCAAAAATCCTCAAAAAGGCCGTCTGAAATCTATAAGCCTTTGTAGTTAATTGATTATTCCAGCCATGCAAAAAAGTGACCGCCAATGCCACTTTCAGACACTTTCAAGATAAACTTTGCCAATAGAGCCAATATGCGTTAACCTTACGGCTTCCGCACCCATAGCTCAGTTGGAAGAGTGTCAGTTTCCGAAGCTGGAGGTCACAGGTTCGATCCCTGTTGGGTGCGCCAATTATAAAGAGGCCGTCTGAAAGATGAAAATTTTTCAGACGGCCTTTTGATTTACTTCAAATAAAACTACATTCAATTTCAGATTGAACGGCTATTGCAACACTTTGGCAAATGCCTCGGCCACATAATCGATATTCGATGCATTCAAACCGGCCACACACATCCTGCCCGAATCAAGCAGATAAACGGCAAACTCGTCACGCAGGCGGTGTACCTGCTCTACGGTCAGGCCTGTATAGCTGAACATGCCGCGCTGTTTGATGAAATAGCTGAAATCGCGATTGGGGATTTTGGCCGTCAAAACATCATAAAGTTTCTGACGCATGGCACGGATGCGGTCGCGCATGGCGTAAACCTCGTTTTCCCACAAAGCGCGCAAATCATCGCTGTTCATCACATCAGAAGCAATATATGCACCATGTGCGGCGGGGCTGGAATAAATGCGGCGGACGGTAAATTTCAACTGTCCAAACACCAGCTCTGCTTCTTCCTTATTGGGACACACTACGCTCAAACCACCGACGCGCTCGCCGTACAGCGACAGGTTTTTCGAGAAAGAGTTGCTGACAAACAAAGGCAGGCCCATTTCGACGGCTTTATGGATTGCATAGGCATCACTGTCCAAATCCTCGCCGAAACCTTGATAGGCAATATCCATAAACGGAATCAGCTTGTGCGTTTTGATGATGTCCAACACTTCATCCCATTGCGCTTGCGACATATCTACGCCGGTCGGGTTTTGGCAACATGGATGCAAAATCAAGACGCTGTTTTCCGGCAATGTTTTGAAAAACGCAGTCATTTCTTCAAATTTCACGTCGACGGTTTCAGGGTTGTAATAAGGATACGTCCCCACTTCAAAACCTGCGCCTTCAAAAATGCCTTTATGATTGTCCCAAGTCGGATCGCTGACATAGGCTTTTGCATCAGGGAACCACCGGTGCAAAAAGTCGGCACCGACTTTCAACGCCCCCGAGCCGCCTAAAGTCTGTACGGTCGCAACACGCTCTTCTGCCAATGCCGGATTATCCTTGCCAAACAACAAACGCTGAACCGCGCCTCGATAAGTGTCCAAACCTTCCATCGGCAGATAAGGCGATAGTCGCGGTACGGCCGCACGCTCTGCTTCTGCTCGGCGGACAGATTCCAAAACCGGCATTTTGCCTTCGTCATCAAAATAAATGCCTATGCTCAAATTGACTTTTTCAGGACGCTCGTCGCGCTTGAAGGTTTCAACCAAACTCAAAATCGGGTCACCCGGATAATACTCGACATGACGGTACATGGTGCTTCCTTTGTTTTCAGACAGAATGATGAAGATTGTGGCACTAAAAGGTCTTATTTGCAAAATCAGGCCGTCTGAAAAATTCAGACGGCCTGATTATTTTTAAACGCTACCAATCTACCCGTTTCAAATCATTTTGCGCCAATACATCCGCATGCTCGCTGCGGCTTTGATATTCCCTGTCCTGCAAAATGCGGTGGGCGACATAATTCAAATGCAGCTTGGCCGCTTCAGCAGCCTCTGCCGGTTTGGCCTGGGCAACGGCTTCAAAAATAGCGCGGTGCTGGGCAATCAATGTCGGGCGCGGGTCTTCGGTTTGATGGATATAGATAATGCCGCTGCGTGTTTGCTGATAAAGCATTTTGAGCAGGCTGCTGGAAAGGTGGCTGAATAGGATATTGTGTGCAGCATCGGCAATGGTTTGATGGAAGCTGACGTCTGCTTCGGCCTGATGCTCCAAATTTCCGCTTTCACAAGCCGTTTCAAACTTCTGCCTCCAAAAGTCAATGCGTTTCAAATCGGCGTCAGTCCGTCTTTCGGCAGCCAGCGCCGCCATACAGCCTTCAACATGACAGCTAAAATCGAATACGTCTGTTTCCCAATTGGTATGTTTGCCGAGCAACTCCTGCCAGCTTTGTAAAAAATCCTGTTGCGGCTTGACGGAAACATAATAGCCATCGCCCTGCCGCGCTTCCAAAACCTGCTTGGCAATCAAGATATTCAATGCCACCCTGACCGACGGACGCGATACACCGAATTCTTCCGCAAGCGTACGTTCGGGAGGCAATTTACTGCCTTCTTCATAAATGCCGGTAGCGATACGTTCTTCCAAAACGGATAAAACCTGATCGCTGATTTTTTGCGGACGAACCAATTTCGTCATGTTGTATTCCTGATGATTGAAGGACAGTTTTATTCAGACGGCCATAAATTGGATTGACCAATTGGCCGCCCATTCTAATCAATCCCCTATTTTTTCGTCAAGAAATGTTATCAAATCGCAACATCAATAGAAAATCATAAGCAAATGACGCTTTCTATACCAAATATCTTCTTGCTTTCAGTTAAATAATTAAATTAATGAAATTCCCAATAATCAAGTTTAAACCCATATTGGCATTTTTCATTAACTACTTAAAAAGAATCAGATTTTGTCATCACTGGTATAACCAAATCACGAACCAGCAAAACATGCAGATAATAATGATAAATATTGATATAAGTTAAAAACAGTATGTTTTAATTTTACTAAACTTTGTATATACTACTTAAGTATTACTCGACATGACGCTTAATAATAGAGAGAAACCACATGAAATACCCACCATTACTTATCTTGCCTATCGTCTTAGCCGTATCCCAAGCATGGGCAGACACTGACCCTGTACCTGAAGAAACAGTTACCCTTTCCCCTGTCACCGTTACCGGCACGCAACAAGAAAAAGCCAACCGCGTTACTTTCAACCCCAAAGCTGCTTTGCAACCCCTCCCTGCCGGTGACGGGGCAGACCTTTTGCAATCCGTGCCTAATATGAGCATCATCCGCAAAGGCGGCAGCTCGGGCGATCCGCTGTTCCGTGGCTTGGGCGGCTCGCGCCTCTCCGTCAATGCCGACGACCAGTTTATTTATGGCGGTTGCGGTATGCGCATGGATCCGCCGACTGCCTATATCCACCCAAACTCATTTGATCAAGTCGTGGTCACTAAAGGCCCGCAAACCGTTACCCAAGGTATGGGCTTGGTCAGCGGCTCGGTGCAATTTATCCGTAAAGATCCTGATTTTACTGAAAAACCTTATAACATTAACGCCACTCTGACAGCAGGTAGCAACGACCGCCTTGACGGCTCGCTGGAAGCCGAGTTCGGCAGCAAATACGGCTATGTCCGCACCAATATCTCCCATAACGAAGCCGACGACTACAAAGACGGCGACGGCAATCGCATTCATTCCAACTTCAAACGCGACAGCCAAATGTTGCAACTGGGTGTTACCCCGACAGAAAACACCACCATTGCCGGTACATACGAGCGCAGCAGGGCCAAGGTTGCCTACGCCGACCGCATGATGGACGGCAGCAAATTCGACCGTGATGCGTGGAACATCCGCTTTACCCAACGCAACCTCACTCCATGGTTCAGCGAGTTGGAACTGCGCTACGGTAAAAGCGAAATCGACCACATGATGGACACATACAGCCTGCGTACCATCTACGACCGTGCCGGCAAGCAGATTAAAAATGCCAACAACCCTAAACGCAATACCGATACAGGCCGTCTGAAAGCCACTTTCGACTGGGACAAGCTCAACCTGCAAACCGGTTTGGATTATCTGGACGACGTCCACGTCGCACGCATGGAGCGTGGTGGCGACGGCTACAGCCACAAGCCTTACATGCCCAACCAAAGTTTCAAACAATGGGGTATTTTCACCGAAGCCTCTTGGCAGCAAACCGACAATCAACGCTGGGTAGCAGGTTTGCGCCATGACCAAGTCAAAGCGCATTACGATACCGCACGCGTGACCACCCCCGTTTTGAAACATCAAAAATTCAATTTGAACTCAGGATTCCTGCGCTGGGAAAGAAATACGGACAACGGCCTGAAATACTATGCCGGCTTCGGTATTGCCGAACGCGCACCTGACTACTGGGAACGCCTGCAATCTGAAAACAAAGCCATCCGCGCAGAGCAAAACCGACAAATCGATGCAGGTGTAATCTGGAAACGTCCTAATCTCCACGCTTCCGTATCCGTATTCGGCAGCGACATCAAAGACTTCATCATGATGGAGCGCCAAGGCAAGAATTTCGGCGTGCGCAACATCAACGCTTCACGCTTTGGCGGCGAAGCCGAAGTCAAATGGACATTTGCGCCTAACTGGGAAGTCGGCACCAGCCTCGCCTACACCCACGGCAAAAACCGTACCGACGGCAAACCTTTGGCACAAACGCCGCCACTCGAGTGGAACAACACCCTCGCCTTTGACAACGGCAAATTCAGCGCGGGCGCATTATGGCGCGTCGTGGCCAAACAAAACCGTTACAGCAAAGGCCAAGGCAATATCGTCGGCCAAGACATCGGCGCTTCTTCGGGCTTTGGCGTACTCTCGCTCAACGCCGGTTGGAAATTCAGCAAATACGCCACATTGCAAGGCGGCGTGGACAACGTATTCAACAAAACCTATGCTGAATTCGTCAGCCGTGGTGGCGACCCGTCTGCCGGTACTCAAACCATGCGCGTGAACGAACCCGGCCGTACTGCATGGCTGAGACTGCAAGCGAAGTTCTAATCAACCTCGCTATATAAAAAGGCCGTCTGAAAAATTTTCAGACGGCCTTGATACTTTTTAATGATATTTTTAAACAAACAGTCCGGCGAAGCAATGTAACGCCGGACTGTTTGTTCACTATCGAATTAAATCAAACCCAAAGAGTTGATGAACACCACAATAATCGCAATCGGCGCAAGATAGCGCAACACGCCCAGCCACACACAAAGCAGGTTTTTCGGAATGGTGCTACCCATGCCTGCATCGCGCAGGACAGACTGTTTGTCCTGAACCCATGATGTAAACACGGCAACGCTCAATGCGCCAATCGGCATGATGACGGCAGAAATAATGAAATCCCACAAGTCAAAAATGGTTTTGCCGAAAATTTTAAAATCGCTCCATACTCCAAAAGACAGCGCTGAAGGAATGCCGACCACAAAAATCGCAATACCGATTATCCAAGCATGGCTGCTGCGCTTTTTCTCGTCTTGGCGGATGGTTGCCGCGATGACGGTTTCCAACATGGAAAACGCGGAAGTCAGCGTGGCAAAAACAACCAACAGCATAAACACGGCAAATAAATACGTACCCATCGGCATTTTCATGAAGACCGCAGGTAATACGACAAAAATCAAACCAGGGCCTTGACCGGGTTCAAAGCCGAAGGCAAATACCGCAGGAAAAATCACCAAACCGGCCAGCAGGGAAACAAACAGGTTCATCCACATAATCATATGGCCGGAGCGGAACATATCCTGATCCTTACCCAAATACGAAGCATAGGTAATCATCGCGGACACGCCGATACTCAACGCAAAAAATGCCTGCCCCAAAGCAGTCAGCATCGTGCCGGGCTTCAAATACGACCAATCCGGTTTCAACAAAAATGCCACGCCGTTCATTGCGCCGGGCAAAGTCAGCGAACGGATAGCCAGTGCGATAAAGAGGATAAACAAACCCGGCATCAATACGCGGTTTGCCTTTTCAATGCCGTCTGAAATGCCGCCTTTGACCACCCAAATGGTAATCAGCATGAACAAACCTTGGTAAAACAGCGAGCCAAACGGTGAAGAAATCGTATTTTCAAACAGGGCCTTAAAGTCTGCACCAACGTGAATTTCGCCGGTAAAACTGTGTACCACATAGTTTAATACCCAGCCGCCGACCACGCTGTAAAACGACAGCAAAATAAAACACGCGGCCACACCCATGCGGCCAACCCACGGCCACTGCGAACCGGGGCGCAATACTTTGAAGGAGTCGATGGCGTTTTTACCGCCCGTACGGCCGATATAAAACTCGGCCAATTGAACCGGCAAAGCCACCAAAATCGTAAAAATCAAAAACAAAAGAAAAAATACAGCGCCACCGTTTGTACCGGCCGTATAAGGGAATTTCCAAATTGCACCCAAACCGATGGCCGAGCCTGCCGCAGCAAGCACAAAGCCGATTTTGGATGACCAAGACGAATGGTTGCTCATGATGTAATATTAAGAAACGTGAAGATGCCAAATTGTAACAGGGTGAAGTCAAGCCGTGAGTGGCTGACGGACAGCCGATAAGCAATTCGCACGGATGGTGCGTACTTACCAAGCAAATTAGCATGAATTCTTGATAATTAAACTTTTAATAGCATAAATTTTATTTTTATATTTTAAATTTGACGGTTTATTTTAAAAATAAGCATATAAAAGGCCGTCTGAAACCTTGTTTTTAAGGTTTCAGACGGCCTTTATCCTTAAGCCGCTTTATTTTTTCATGGCATCGGTCAAAACTTTGACATTGTAGCGGTACATACCGATGTAGCTGTTAGCCGGTGCGCCACCCAATGCATCTGAATACAAACGTCCGCTGACATTGACGCCAGTTTCTTTGGCAATACGGTCAATCATACGCGTGTCTTTGATGTTTTCAGTAAAGACGGCCTTAATGCCCTCGCGTTTGATTTGGCGGATGATGGAAGCCACTTGTTTGGCAGACGGCTCGGCCTCACTGCTCACGCCTTGTGGGGCGATAAATTCAATATTGTAGCGTTTACCCATGTAAGAGAACGCATCGTGTCCGGTCAAGACTTTACGCTTGGCGGCAGGCACGGCATTAAAGGCAGCCTGCGCATCGCTGTGCAATTTTTTCAGCTGCATTTGATAGTTGCCCAAACGTTGCTGATAGTAGGTTTTGCCTTCAGGGTCGGCTTGAATCAAAGCATTGGCAACGTTTTGCGCATAAGTGCCCATCAGGACGGGGTCGGTCCAAACGTGCGGGTCAAACTCGCCGTGATCGTGATGATGGCCTTCGTGATCGTGGTCATGATGATGGCCGCCCTCTTCTGCTTTCAAAGCCTGAATGCCTTTGGTCGCTTCGGCAAAAGGAACTTTGCTCTGTTTGACTGCGCGCTGTACGTCAGCAGCTTCCAAGCCCAAGCCGTTGAGCAATACCAATTTGGCACTGCGGATTTTTTTGATGTCGCCACTGGTCATGTGGTAGGCATGGCTGTCTTGGTTTGCGCCCACCAAGCTTTGTACGGCCACACGGTCGCCGCCAATCTGTTTGGCCACATCGCCCAAAATGCTGAAGCTGGTCACAACAGGCAAAGGAGCGGCATAAGCGGCACCGGTCAATAATGCGGCAACAATGCCGAGTTTCCAATGTTTCATATTCTCTCCAGTGATATAACGTAACATTAACATCATCATAAGACAGACCGCCTGATTATTCAAGCGGCCGTCTGAAAAATTATGCCGTGCGGTGTTTCTTGCGGCGCAGCCATTTTGCCAAAATGCCGCCCTCCCAACCGAACACGACGGAAATCAGGTAAAGCGTGCCGCAGCATAAAATAATCGCAGGGCCGGACGGGATTTCGATATGGTAGGAAAACAACAGTCCTGCCAAGCCGCAAAGCAAAGCCAATGCGACAGACAAAATCATCAGCCAACCCATGCTTCTCGCCCACAGTCTGGCAGTAATCGCCGGCAACATCATCAAGCCTACCGACATCAGCGTACCCAATGCCTGAAAACCGGCAACCAGATTCATCACGACCAGCACCAAAAACAACACATGCCAAAAACCGCCCTTACCGCCGACAGCCTTGAGGAACAAAGGGTCTATGCTTTCCAACACCAGCGGGCGGAACATGACCGCCATCAGCAAAATGGTGACACTCGCGGAAACGGCAATCAGCTGCAAAGCCGAAATATCCACCGCCAACACCGAGCCAAACAGCAAATGCAGCAAATCGACGCTGCTGCCGTTTTTACTGACCAAAACCACGCCGATGGCAAGGCTGCTCAAATAAAATGCGGCAAAGTTCGCATCCTCTTTCAATGAAGTAAACCGGCTGACCAAACCTGCCAACAAAGCCATCAGCAAACCGGCCGCAAAACCGCCGACACTCATCGCAGGTAAACTCAAGCCGGCAAACATATAGCCAATGGCCGCACCGGGCAAAACCGCATGGCTCAAGGCGTCGCCCACCAAACTCATGCGGCGCATCACCAAAAACACACCGACAGGAGCCGCGCTCAACGCCAGGCAGAAAATCGACGCCAAGGCATAGCGCATAAAGTCAAATTCGGCGAACGGCGCAACGACCAAATCATATAAATCCATGTTTTATCGCTTTTTTATTAATCTCTGAAAGCCTTAGGTCGTCTGAAAACACTTACTTTCAGACGGCCTTGTCCATTAAACCGCGCACCAATCGGCCGCTTCCTGTTTCTGCATCATTCGGTTGGCCTGTGCCAAAAATTCATCGGTCAACACATTTTCCGTCGCACCGGCAGTCACTTTTTCACGCGCCAAAAGCAGCGTGTTGGCAAAATATGCCCTCACCTGCTCGTAATCATGCAACACGGCAATCACAGCCTGACCGTCCTGATGGCATTGGCGCAAAACTTCCAACAGCGCATAAGTCGTCCGTGCATCCACCGCATTAAATGGTTCGTCCAGCAGCAAAAATTTGGCATCCTGCACCAGCATCCGCGCGAATAATACACGTTGGAACTGGCCATTGGACAAGTGCGCAATTTGGCGCGTGGCAAAATCTTGCATTTCCACGCGTTCCAAAGCCGCCATCACGCGCTTTTTCTGCGCCGCGTTCACGCGTCCGAAAAAGCCGATTTCATACCACAGCCCCATCGCCGCCAGTTCAAACACCGTCATCGGCTGGCTGCGGTCAATATCCGACTGCTGCGGCAGATAGGCAATGTCCTTGCGCGCCATATTTTCATAGCGCACGCTGCCCGTGTCCGTCTTCTGCAAGCCCATAATGGCCTTGAGCAGGGTAGATTTGCCCGCGCCGTTCGGCCCGAAAATCGTCCACATCTTGCCATCTTCAAACACCATATCGACATGGTGCACCACCGGCCTGCGCTGATAGCTGACCGTCAGATTTTCCACCACGATACTCATGGCGATACCGCCCAAAAATATACAGCCCACAACGCCGCCAATGCGACAAGCGCAATCAGCAGCCTTTGCAGCAATCCGGTCAACAATACAGAATTCATAAGCCTAAAACCGCCCTTGCCCGAATACGGACAACAGGCCGTCTGAAAGAAAATTAAAACATTAAAATGATACTGTATAACGTTAACCCTGTAAATTTCTTTCGTTTTCAGACGGCATCGGGCAAAAAGCCGAATATCGGTTACAATCCGTTTTTTATTTGATGATTGCCCTATGTCTATTCCACTCTTAAACGAAAAACTCAATACCGAAACCGCCCGCATTTCATGGGAAGAGCTGCAACCCCACTTCGCACGCGGTGCCGCCGTCTATGTTGCGCCTGATTTGGATTTGATTGCCGTCGCCCGCCATGTTGCCGAAGATGAAGCCGCACCATTGAAACAATGGATGGAACAAGGCAAATTCGGTGCCGTCAGCGATGATATGGCACGCACATTTTTAGCGGATAAGCAGGAAATGTGGGCGGTCGTCGTGGCGCCGTGGGTATTGGTACAGCCTTGCAAAGACTGATGAGGCCGTCTGAAAAAACAAAACCGGAACATTTCGCATGTTCCGGTTTTATTTTTTCAGACGGCCTATTGCAAAGTAAAGCCTGCTTTGAATTCAAGCTTCGGCACCCCGATAACGAAACGTTTGCCGATGCTGTCTTCAAATTCATAAGCGCCTTCGATGCTGCCCCAAGGCGTGCTGATTTGCGAACCGCTGTGGTACTCATAGGCTTCGCCCGGGTACAAAACAGGTTGCTCTTCAATCAGACCGGCATGACCGACCTGCTCTGTCTCACCGTGTCCGTCGGTGATTTCCCAAAAACGCTGACGCAAAGTAATGATTTCATCACTGCGGTTGCAGATGGTAATCAGATAATTGAAGGCATAGCGGTCACGATAGACGTCGCTCTGACCGGCCATATAACGCGGCTCCACGTTAATCTCGATTTCATTCATAATTGTTTACCCCGTATGGTATTTATTTTATTTCAATCCGGATAATTCCGGCGTGCCCGCCCTATTTTTGCAAAGGGTCGAAACACTTAAAACGCATCACGCAATCCAATAAAACAGGCCCAAGACCATCAAGGTCATCACAGCCGCAATCAAATCATCAAGCATAATGCCTAAACCTCCATGAATCCGCCGGTCAAACCATTTGATCGGCCATGGTTTCAACGCATCAAACAAGCGGAAAATAATAAAAGCCTCCAGCCACCAGCTCAATTTAAACGGAATCAGCGACAGCACCAACAGCATTGCGACAATTTCATCCCAGACGATACCGCCGTAATCCTGAATGCCCAGTTCCCTCTCGGTATAACCGCAAATACGGATACCCCAGAAAAACAAGGCGATACATAATAAAAGCAATATCCAGCCGTCTATGCCCAACAGGCACAATACAAAAGCCAGAGGTAATGCTGCCAGCGTTCCGGCCGTACCCGGCGCAACCGGCGACAAGCCGCTGCCGAAACCGAATCCTAAAAAACACAATGGTTTTTGCAACAGCCAAGAAAAAGTAGGTTTACGTTCAGCCAAAATGATCAAATCCTAAAGAAGTCAGTTCCAATACGCCGCCTTCGGCATCTAAAATATTCAGACGGCCTGAGTCGGTAATTTTACCAATTCGGGCGACCGGTACGCCACTTTGTTCCGCTGCCTGACAAACACGTTCCCTGTCTTCTGGAGCGGCAGTAAAAATCAGTTCGTAATCATCGCCGCCGGCCAATACCGCCGACAACCATTGTTCGCGCGACAACACATTTTTCAATTCAGGCAACGATGGCACACAATCGGCAAATATTTCCGCCCCGACAGCAGAGGCTTTCAAAATATGCCCCATATCTTGAGCCAGGCCGTCTGAAACATCTTGCGCGGCATGGGCAAACGGCAGCAATGCCTGACCCAATGAAACGCGCGGTTCCGGACGGAGCAATTTATCATCGCAAACTGCCATGATTTCAGACGGCAATTGATAATGCCCCAGATGTTTGTTCAAAGCAGCGGCAGCCAAACCCAACCGACCCGATACCCAAATATCGTCGCCGACTTCAGCCACATCACGCCGCAAGGCACGCCCTGTCGGAACTTCACCTACTATCGTTACATTAAAGACCAAATCGCCTTTGGTGGTATCGCCACCAATCAACACCGTATCAAAACGCACAGCCAAAGCAAAAAAGCTATCGCAAAAGCGTTTGAGCCAATCTTGATTCAATTCAGGCAACGCAGCACTGAGCAACACCCAACGCGGCTTGGCACCCATAGCGGCCATATCGGATAAATTTACTGCAAGCATTTTCCATGCCAAATCTTCGGGTAAAACATCTTCAAAAAAATGTCTGCCTTTGACCAACATATCAGCGCTAAAACATAAATCAAATCCGTTACTTGGGCGAATAATAGCGGCATCGTCCCCTATGCCCAAAATCAGACCTTCCGATTTTTGTCGCTGCAAATATTGTCTGATAAAGTCAAATTCCGTCATATTTATCCAATATAACTATAACTTAGATTACCATATCTAATTTTGTGCCAGCTTAATGTTTGTCTGTTAACACGTCAAACATCAAACTTCAACATTATTTAGATATAAAACTCAATAAGTTAAAGGCCGTCTGAAAATATAAATTTCAGACGGCCTCATGTTTTCAAACCACTCTGAGCAGGTATATTTACAGATAGACGATTTCACCTGTCCGCCCCCTGCTCTCTTGGCTTGCCCACCAAATAAATTGCGGCAGGACATCTTCGTAGTTTTTACGTTCACTCTTCGATTCGCCCGGATGAGATTTAATACGTTGCGGCGAATTGATGGCACCCGGAACCAAAACATTGGCACGCAGGTTGTCAAAACGTTCCCACTCATCCGCAGCCACTTTACACAAATAATTGAGCGCGGCTTTGGAAGCACCGAAACCGCCCCAATAGGCTTGCGGTTTCTCGCCGTGGCTTTCGCCGACAAAAATCACAGAAGCGTCTTCGGATTGCTTCAACAATGGGAACAACGCACGGGTCAAGCCCATAGGCGCAACGGTATTGATACGGTATTGGTTGACCCATTCCGATACGGTTTGGAAGTCCAATGGCGACAAGGCATAGAAATAGCTGGCGCAATGCACCACGCCATCCAATTTTCCGCCGGTTGCTTCATCAATAGTTTCCGCAAATTGCTTAAACTCTTTCTCCTCCGCGCTCATCAAATCAAAGCAAATGGCAAACGGCTCAGGGCTGCCCGCAGCCACAATGGCATCATATACTTTTTCCAAACGCTTTTGATGACGCGCCACCAAAATGACAGTCGCTCCGGCAGCCGCATAGGCTTTGGCAACCTGCTCGCCCAAGCCTTGGGATGCGCCGGTAATCAAGATGGTTTTGTTCGCTAATGTCGTCATGACTTTTCCTTGAACTTTATGGTTTCGGATATTGTATCGGCTTGGTAAGTTTTGTAAAGTCAAAAAGGCCGTCTGAACATTCAGACAGCCTCAGTTTATTCAAACCGCAAATCCAGCATAAGCTTTTCAGCCGCGGCAAAGCCTGACTGAACCGCAGCCTCCAATGTTGCCGGATAGCGCGGATGGAGATAGTCGCCGGCCGGATAAATACGGCGATGGTGCAGCCATGAGAAATCAGGTTGTATAAAATCAACCGTTGCAGCCGTAGTCGCGCGTTTTTCCGTAATAATGCGTACGGCTTCGGGCTTATCCAAATCCGGACAAACCCGCTTAATGTCCGCATGAACTTTCTCGGCCAAATCTTTATCCTTCCAAGCCTCAGTACAATCGGAAACGCTGATAACGACTGCGACTTCATTATCCGGCAAGCCCAACGTCCCCCGATGTAGCACCCATTGCGCCGTACCATCGGCAAACCCGGTTAAAGGTGCAGGCAGTTTGACTGCTTGGGCATAACGCAAATAAACCGTGGTAATCGCATGATAGTGCAACGATTGATAGGCCGTCTGAATATAGTTAGGCGTATCTTCAGGCAGAAGTGCGTCAACATGATATGGCGCAACAGCCAAAATCACCGCATCAAATACTTCGCCATTGATTTCAATTCGGCCATCAATATGATGGTTTAAATGTGAAACACGAGTTTCAAGATATATCTTTGCACCATGTTTGTGCAGAAAATCCAAAGCCGGTTTAGCTACGAGCCGCCCTAAATCCTGCTTAGGCAAAAGATAATCGCTGTTCGCCTTTTCAGACCACACGCCATCATTCAATACATTACATAAAATACGCAACGATGCCTGTTCTAACGGCGTATTTAAAGCCCCCCAAACCAAAGGTTGCCAAAATTGGCCAAGCAGGCTGCGGGGAACATTTCGTGTTCTCAACCACTTTGCAACCGTCAAATCGGTTTTATGATGAGCTGCCCAACGTCGCAATGCCGACATATCCGACAGAAATTTGATTTTCAATGAAAAAGAAAGATTTTTAGCACGCAGGATGCCGACAAGCAAATGCCAAGGCGCAGGCAGAGAGGCCGTCTGAAACTGTAATCCTTCATGGATGTACCATCGCAAAGGCTGGCGTAAAAAGGCTGATTCAGGTTGAACGCCAATATGTTGCATCAAAGTTTGAACACCATGATACGCACCCAACAAGATATGCTGCCCATTATCCAAAAAGCTGAATCCATCATCTTTTCCGGACAAGGGACGCGCCCTACCGCCAGCCTGTCTCCCGGCCTCAAACAAAGAAATATCGGCTCGATGAATCAGGGAAACCGCCGCAGACAAACCTGCCCAACCGGCACCAATCACAGCAATTTTTGGACGCTTCGTATTCATGGTTTAAATCCAAACAGCCAAGTTTTCAAAGCAATACGTTTTTTACGGGGAGAAGGAATCGCAATTTTATAAGTCAACACATTTTGCGCACCATCACGGTCGATTTCATTCAACAACGTATAATAAATAGTCGCCATAATCAGGCCGACTTTTTGAGATTTCTTATCTTCAGCCGGCAGAAGTAACATCGCTTCACGATAAGTTTCACGCGCCCTATTCACTTGAAATTGCATCAATTTTGCAAAATTGTCTGTCGGTTTGCACTGCATAATTACGTTGGCAGGTACGTCAAACTTCTGCATTTCCTCTATAGGCAGATAAATTCTTCCCTGCCGCGCATCTTCGCCCACATCGCGAATAATGTTCGTCAACTGCAAAGCCAAGCCCATTTTGTCCGCATATTCCAAAGTTTTCGGATTGGAAAAACCTAAAATCCGCGCAATAAGACAACCCACCACCCCGGCAACACGGTAGCAATACAGCTTTAATTCATCAAAACCACCATAACGAGCCTGCTCCAAATCCATCTGCATACCATCAATCAAAGCTTCAAATTCATTCTTCGGCAAGTCAAAATTTACCCGAATATCTTTTAAAGCTTGATGAACGGGATGCTCAGGCATCTCATTATTAAATACTTTCTCCAAATCACTGCGCCACCAATTTAACGTTATCTGAGCTACATTTGGATCGGTACAGCCATCAACCACATCATCTAGTTCGCGACAAAAAGCGTATAAAACAGTGATCGCATTCCGTTTTTCTAGCGATAAAAAACGAAAGCCGGATAAAAAACTGGAATGGCTTTCTGCAGCCTTTTGATGACAATAATCCAAAGCAAGCACTGTGTATCCTAAAAATATCGTTATAAATAATTAACAGGGATTTTATCTGTATTTAAAAAAGTACGCCAATATCAAAAAATAATCTTACAACAAGGCCGTCTGAAAACTAATCTTAAGTATCTTTCAGACGGCCTAGCCAATATCGAAGCCACCAACATCACCACCAACAGCTGTATCAAAGAGTAGCCCCTCTGCACAGTTGCCCTATTCCGTTTTCCATCAAATACATTTAAGTACATCTCTTTATTCCCTTTATCTTTTATATCCTCATCCGACAAGAGGCTATCCATTTATCCCTTTACCCAATGTAAAGTCTCCATTTGTCCAGGTCTTCATTCCCGGCCCCATACAAAGCCGCCCGTCAACCCGAACCGC
>NZ_JBQCVL010000007.1:0-118107 GCF_051958425.1 Neisseria sp. P0013.S005
ATGTCGCGAAAGGCGAACTGCTGGGACAATGCGCCGATGGAAAGCTTCTTTGCGGTGTTGAAGACGGAGTGTTTCTATAACGCAGGAGAATTGACGGTGGACGAATTGATGAAGCAGATAGATGATTATATGGATTACTACAACCGAGAGCGTTGCAGTTTGAAATTGAAAAAGCTGAGTCCTGTCGCATACAGAACCCAGCTTACACAGAGCGCCTGAAAAGGCTTTTATGAGTGTCCAAGATTTGGGGGCCAGTTCACATATTTCAGACGGCCTTTCTTGTTTCAAGCAACTACATCAACTCGGCCTTTTGGCTTGATTTATTTGCCAGCTGACCCCAAGCTGAAATCTCCCTATCATTTTCAATCACATCTAATCTTAATAACTCAAAAGCTAACAGTTGTACTCTTGGTAATTAAAGTTAACTCTCCCTCAATATCTACAATCACTATCTGAAATCTTCTCTCTGAAGTAATGAGGTTCGCAAGGTAAATCCAAATATAGCAACCTACCTTCCTATGCAAATTTTCACATTAGTTTGCAAAATTTGTATAAAAACTGTATTACGTTATAATTGGTTTTATTCGAATACGTTATTTCATTCACCTGAAAACGAACAGATAAATGCAAATTAACTGGAGAATATCTATGAACAAATTACTCATCCTATGCTCAGCATTAGCGCTTTCTGCCTGTGTTGTACCACATCCTTATACTTCAACCGAATATCAAAAATATAAACAAAGTGATTTGAAAATACCAAATCAACCTTATCCTATACGTTTAGAAGGAGAGTTCGAGCGTAATGGTAAGTCTTTCCCCAAAGCAAATCCGGCTCTAACAAAAGCTGCCAAAATTGCACTAAACGGAACAAAGATTGTAACAGTAGATCCGCAAGCCCAAAACAGCCTAAAAATCCATGCCAACAATATCGCCAATATTGGTGGTGCAGTAGGTAACGGTATAAAAACAGGTCTGACTTTTGGATTAGCAGACAGTACAGTTCAGGATTACTATCAATTCTACTGTAGCTACTCAGATGGCAAAAAAGAATTAAACCGTTCCGAATTTAATCACGCTATTGTGACTACTTTTGGTTTAACCTCTACACCAAAAGAGCTGACTCCCCATAGCAATCTGGATCAGGCATTTATCTCTGTAACCAAAGATATTGTCGTTAATTGCTTAGGCGACTTGCAAAACAAAGGTTTCTTGTTACCAGAAGCAGCCAATACCAATGCGGGCAGCAACTGAAGTTTCTGAAGATGTTGCCAAAGCTGCCATGATGAAGCTGAATATGGCAACTCTAGGTCAATGTTCCAAAGCTCATCCCTAAAGCAATCCGTATTTGACACATAAAAAGGCCGTCTGAAAATCTTTCAGACGGCCTTTTCCTTATTCAAATCCAATTCCTACTCTCTATTCCGCTCATTCCAAAAGTAACGCCATACAAAGCATGGAAAGGCAAAAATCAGGTAGAGGCAGACAACGGTCGCGTAAAACTCCCAGTCTTGGGCATGTAGGGCTCCGGCGCGTGATTCAAGGATATAGGCAAGGATCGCGGTAAGAAGGAAGCCTGCTAGCAATTCGATCAAGTGATGACCGATGTGTTTGCGTTTCAGGGCGATGATGCCGAAAAATTTGGTGGTAATAAATGGTGCGTTGGCAAAGATAAGTGCCAACAGCAAAAGAATGTACATGGATGCGGTCATGGTGGTCTTTCTGTTTTCAGACGGCCTGTGTGTGATTTTAACATGTTAAATGGGCATGCTTGCCCATCATTATCCGTGGAATATTCAATATCTTGATGATGCCCGCTTGATGATTGTTCAAAGGCTTGAGACCGTCTGAACTTGGGTATATTTCATCCGAATGCGAATCCTAACAAAAACGGCGACTTTGGAACAGCCACCGTTGGTTTTGTTTGAAGCTTACAGGGTATTTTCCAATGCTTTGGCACACCAGTCGATAACGGTTTGCGGCATGATACCCCAGAGGAGCAGCAGGAAGGCATTGACCGTCAGGACAAATTTGGCGGCATAGTTGCTGCCGACCGGCTGATCATGGTCAGGCGCATCGAAGTAGATGACTTTGACCACGCGCAGGTAGTAGAAGGCGCCAATCAGGGACATGATAACGGCAAACACTGACAACCAGACATAGCCTTGTTTCAAGAGCGCCATAATCACGCCGAACTTGGCGTAGAAGCCCATCAGCGGCGGAATACCTGCCATGGAGAACATGGACAGCAACATCAGGAAGGCAAACCATGCATGGCGGTGGTTGAGGCCTGCGAGGTCTTTGATGTTTTCACATTCAATGTCTTTGGTGGACAATACCATCAAAACACCGAAGCTGACTGCCGCCATCAAAGCATAGGTAATGGCGTAATACAAACCTGCGGTAAAGCCGACTGCGCCTGCCATAAACGCCAACAGGATAAAGCCCATGTGCGATACGGTGGAATAGGCAAGCATACGTTTGATATTGGTTTGCATGATGGCGGCAAGGTTACCGACCACCAAAGATGCAACGGCAAGGATGGCCAACATCGGCGCCCAGTCTGAATGTATGGTACCCATACCGGTAACAAGGATACGGAACGCAAAGACAACGGCGGCAATTTTCGGAGCCGTACCCACAAAGGCGGTAACAGAGGTCGGCGCGCCATCGTACACATCGGGTACCCACATATGGAATGGAACCGCACCCAATTTAAATGCAATGGCGACCACAATAAACACCATACCCAACTTCAACAACCACTCATTGGCCTGCTCATTGAAAGCAGAAGCCAAGACAGAAGCAAAATCAAGGGAACCGGTGGCGCCGTAAACCATGGAAATACCATAGAGCAGCAAACCGGAGGCTAACGCGCCCAATACGAAGTATTTCAGCGCAGCCTCGGCAGAACGACCGGAATCACGGCGCAGGGCAATCATGGCGTACAGCGACAAAGACAACAATTCCAAACCGATATACGCAGTCAAGAAATGTGCAGAGCTGACCATGACGCTCATACCCAACAGGGCAAACAGCGACAGGGTATAAAACTCGCCTTTGAAGATTTGGCGGTCTTGGTTGTACGGTTTACTGTAAATAAACAGACCAAACGTCAGCGCATACAGCACCAGTTTTGCCAAACGGGACATGCCGTCTGCAATATACATACCATGAAAGGCATCGACACTGCCCTGCTCCCATACCGCCAATTGGGTAACGGCCACAATAATGACCGTTCCCAAACTCATCAGATGGGTCAAATAGCGGTTTTTATCGCAAATCCACAAGTCTGCCAGCAATACGACACCCAATAGCGCAAGCAGCACGATTTCGGGCATGGTGGGCATTAAATTCAAATCAGACCAGTTCATTTACACACCTCAAATCTTGCTTTGTGCCACATGGGCAATCAAATCGTTTGCCGCTTGATGCACCACTTCGATAAACGCTTGCGGATACAGACCCATGCCCAAAACAGCAACCGCCAAAATTGCCAAAATCGCAAATTCGCGGCAATTGATGTCTTGCATTTCGGCAACGTGCGGATTGTGGATCGCACCAAAAATAACGCGTTTGTACATCCACAGGGTATAAGATGCACCGTAAATCAAGGTCATGGCAGCCAACGCGCCTACCCAGAAATTCACTTTAACCGCACCCATAATCACCATAAACTCGCCCACGAAGCCTGAAGTCGCAGGCAGACCGGCATTGGCCATACCGAACAACATCATAAACGCCGCAAACTTAGGCATCACATTGACCACGCCGCCATAATCGGCAATATTGCGGGTATGCAGGCGGTCGTACATCACGCCGATACACATAAACATCGCGGCAGACACAAAACCGTGGGAAATCATTTGAATGATTGCACCTTTCAATGCCCAGTCATTCAGTTGGCCGTTCACAAACAGGAACATACCCAAAGTGACAAAACCCATATGGCTGATGGAAGAGTATGCCACCAGTTTTTTCATATCGGTTTGCACCAAAGCCACCATACCGATGTAAATCACGGCAATCAGGCTCAATACGATGATTACAGGGGCAAAATAGCGTGCCGCATCCGGCATAATCGGCAGGATAAAGCGCAAGAAACCATACGCACCCAGTTTCAGCGTAATCGCCGCCAACACCATCGAACCACCGGTCGGCGCTTCAACGTGAGCATCCGGCAACCAAGTGTGCACAGGGAACATCGGTACTTTTACAGCGAATGACAGGAAGAACGCTACAAACAAAAGCTGTTGTACACCCAACGGAATCTGTTTGATGTTTTGGAAATCGACAATAGAGAAGCTGCCTGTTTGATAGTACAGGTAAACCATGGCAACCAACATCAAGAGCGAACCCATCAGCGTATAGAGGAATAGCTTGACCGACGCATAGACGCGGCGCGGGCCGCCCCATACACCGATAATCAGGTACAGCGGAATCAGCATACCCTCGAAGAACACATAAAACAGAATCGCATCCTGCGCGGCAAACGCACCATTAATCAAACCCGACATCATCAGGAATGCCGCCATATACTGCGCCGGACGTTTCTGAATGACTTCCCAACCGGCCAATACCACCAACAGTGTAATAAACGCATTCAAGATGATAAAGAGCACTGAAATACCGTCCACGCCCAATGCGTAGTTGATTTTCAGAAGCGGAATCCACTCGTGGAACTCGGTAAACTGATAGCCGCCGCTCAAACGGTCGAAACCGGTAAACAGGGGCAGCGTTACCAAGAAACCGGCAAGCGCACCCATGAAGGCAAGCACACGCGCCAGCGGCGCACGGCTGTCTTTACCGGTCGCCAAAACCAGCACACCTGCGGCGATGGGTATCCATATTGCCAAGCTGAGTAGGTAGTTGGAAAACATAGTGGTTAACCTGTGGTTAAAATAAAAAATATAGTTGTGTGGGTTGGTTTTTACAGACAGCGTTTTAGGAAGTCGTCTGAAAGAAGGGATGAATACTCTCTCCCTTCTTTACTTACTCCCAATCAATATCTGTACGATTGCGATATTCTGCCTGTACTAAAACATCTAATTCAGCCAAATCTTTTATTTCTGACTGCATAGCTAATAAAGCTCTTAACTTCATACTTAAATCAATATATTTGGAGCCTTCGCTTGCTCCTTTTGCAGACTTAAATTTATTTTCTTCTAAAAATTTCTTAATGGGAGCATTTAAAACAGGATATCTATCTGGATATTCTTGACAAAGCATTTCAGAAAAAACTGAACCACGAGTAGAAACCCCACATTCTTTTAGCCAATCAATTTGCTTGGCAACCACATTATCTCTCTCAGTAAGTGGAGCATCAAAAACTGATTGGATGGCAATGCATAATTTTCTAAAATCTGAAGACTTACCCGTCCTTTTCCACGTTTTATCTTGAAAACGATTGCCTACCCCTTCTCCTTTATTTTCGCTTTTCCAAGACCATAATTTATTAAATTCCCCATAAAAATCATTATTGTCTATTTTTCCTGCTGCACATTGCTTAATAAGATTTTTTAATTGATTACACACAGTTTGATGGTTTCTCATCTGCTTTCTCCGTGCCGCAATCAATTCTTGATTATAATTTGGCATCTCCATAAATAACTTATCCATTACTGATTGTCTAACAGTTGATTTCTTATAGTTAATTTCAGCTTCCTGATACTCCTCAAGCCAATCTTCCGATACCGGGATAGATTTCATCACAATTTCATTAGCCCAAGATTTGGCTTTTATAAAATCCTGCTCAGAAATTTTAGTCAAAATATTTGCTTCATAATTGCTATTAAACGCAGCATGAGTCAAATTTGAAGAACCAATTAAAGCATAATATTCATTCTTATCATTCTTCCAAAATACAGTTTTAGGATGAAAACCCTGAATGCCTTGAGCTACCATCAATGTAAATTTCAAATGGGACGGAAGCCATTTCAATACTTTCTGAATAGCCTCTTTTTTAGACAATCCGAAATCCTGCCCAAAAATAAATTTGAACTCTTGTAATTTGCTATTAAGCTTATTTTTTACATCCCAATGAGTGAGATACGCAGAGAAAATATACAGCTCTACTGCCTCTGAAACAGCTTTCTCATATATTGAAATCAGTTTCTTATCATTTGATGTATCTGAATGTAAAAACAACTGGGTCATCTCTTCTTACTCCAACCTACAATTCCATTGCAGCCTGAAACCTTCTTTTCAGACGGCCCTATACACAAACTATAGACAGGCCGTCTGAAACCTTATTCTTATCGGAACAATCCCCAGAAGGTCATGCCGAGCAGTACCAATACACCGAACACCATAGCGGCGGCGTAGGTGTAGATAAAGCCAGTTTGGGCTTTACGCACTTGCGCGGCAATCGCGCCGACCAGTTTGGCGGAGCCGTTGACAATACCGTTGTCGATAATGGCAGTATCGCCGACTTTCCAGAAGAAGGTACCCAATGCGCGCGTGCCCTTGGCAAAAACGTTGAAATACAGGTCGTCGAGATAGTATTTGTTTTCAAACAAAACGTAAATCGGACGGAACGCCTGTGCAATTTTCGCTGGTAGGTGCGGCAGTTTGACGTACAACAGCCATGCACTCAATACGCCTGCGATAGCGAGATAGAGGACGGGCGAATGCAGGCTGTGCGACACCATCGCCAATGCGCCGTGGAACTCTTCTTTCATGATGTGCATGGTCGGATGCGCGTCGGCGTTGACGAAAATCACGTCTTTGAAGAAATCGCCGTAGAGCATGGGTTCGATGGCGATGTAGCCGATGATGACGGACGGAATCGCAAGCAGAATCAGCGGCAGGGTAACGACCAGCGGGCTTTCGTGCGGATTGTCGTTTTTGCCCAAGCCGTGATGTTCTTCGCCATGGCCGTCTGAATGGTGTTCGGGCAGGCTGCGCCATTTTTCTTCGCCGTGGAACACCATAAAGTATTGGCGGAACGCGTAAAACGCGGTAACGAACACGCTGGCGAGAACGGCAAAATAGGCAAATCCGCTGCCCGGAAGGGTACTGTATTTCGCCGCTTCGATAATCGAATCTTTGGAATAGAAGCCAGAGAAGAACGGCGTACCGATCAGCGACAAGTTACCGATCAGCATGGTCAGCCAAGTAATCGGCATGTATTTTTTCAGATTACCCATATGGCGCATGTCTTGGTCGTGGTGCATACCGATAATCGCGCTACCCGCCGCCAGGAACAGCAAGGCTTTAAAGAAAGCGTGGGTCATCACATGGAACATCGCCACGGAATAAGCAGACGCGCCCAAAGCCACGGTCATATAACCCAGTTGCGACAGGGTGGAATACGCAACCACACGTTTGATGTCGTTTTGAATCACGCCCAAGAAGCCCATAAACAGGGCGGTAATCGCACCGATTACCATGATGACAGACAGCGCAGTGCTACTCATCTCATAAATCGGCGACATACGCGATACCATGAACAGACCGGCGGTAACCATGGTTGCGGCGTGAATCAATGCAGAAATCGGGGTCGGACCTTCCATCGAATCAGGCAGCCAAACGTGCAGCGGGAATTGTGCCGATTTACCCATCGCGCCCACAAACAGGAGCAGGCAAGTTACGGTAATCAAAGACCATTCCACACCGGGGAAAAGCTGGATGGTGGCATTTTGTACGTTGGGCAGATAGGCGAATACGTCCTGATAACGCAGGCTGCCGCCGAAATAGGCAAGCACCAAGCCGATACCGAGCAAAAAGCCGAAGTCGCCGACGCGGTTGATCAAAAAGGCTTTCAGGTTGGCAAAAATCGCGCTCGGACGTTTGAAATAGAAACCGATCAAGAGATACGACACCAAGCCCACCGCTTCCCAACCGAAGAAGAGCTGGACGAAGTTGTTGCTCATAATCAGCATCAACATGCTGAATGTAAACAAAGAAATATAGCTGAAGAAGCGTTGGTAGCCGACTTTTTCATCGTGCATATAGCCGATGGTGTAGATATGCACCATCAACGACACGCCCGTTACCACGACCATCATCATCGCCGTCATCGTATCGACCAAAAAGCCGACGGAAAAATCCAAACCGCCCATCGTCAGCCAAGTATAGACATTTTCGTCAAACTTAGCGCGGCTGCCGTCGATAAAGCCCCACAGCACATAAGCCGACAGCACGGCGGACACCGCCACGCCGAGTATCGTAACCGTATGCGCGCCGGCACGTCCGATTTTATTGCCGAACAAACCCGCAATCAGCGAGCCTGCCAACGGAACAAGGGCAATTGTCAAATATAAAGTCATATCGTTCATGATTACCCTTTCAACTCGTCCAAATCGGCAACATTAATCGTTTGTCGGTTACGGTACACCAGCACCATAATCGCCAAACCGATGGCGGATTCGGCAGCGGCGACGGTCAGTACGAAGAATACGAAAATCTGTCCGGCGGTATCGCCCAGATGCTGCGAGAAGGCGATAAAGTTGAAGTTTACCGCCAAGAGCATCAGCTCGATCGACATCAGCAAGACCAGCACGTTTTTGCGGTTCATAAAGATGCCCATCGCGCTGATACCGAACAGGAGCGCGCCCAATACCAGATAATGCGTCAAGGTAATCATGCTTTGCCCTCCCCTTCCGGCTTGAGGTCGTCTGAAACTTCGTTTTCTTCCGCAGATTCGGTTTGCGGTTTCACGGCTTCCATTTTCACCAAGCGCATACGGCCTTGGTCGGCGCGCACTTTAACTTGGTCGGCAGGATCCATACGTTTCGGATTGGTGGTTTTGCGGTGAACCAGCGCAATCGCCGCTACCATACCCAACAGCAGCAATACCGCCGCCAGTTCGAACGGCAGCAGATAATCGGTATAAATACGGCTGCCCAAATCGCGGATGTTGTTGTAATCCGCAGGAATGTCTTTCATCAAACCAAATGCGGCAAGGTCGGTTTTCGGGTTGACCAGAATCAGAATCAGGGCAACCGCCAACAGCGTACCGACCACACCGGCAACAGGCGCGTGCCGCCAGAAACCAGCGCGCATTTCCTCAATGTCGATATTCAACATCATCACGACGAACAGGAACAGCACCATCACGGCGCCGACATACACGACCACCAGCGTAACGCCCAAAAACTCCGCCTGCATCAGCATCCAAATCATCGCGCTCACGCAGAAGGTCAGCACCAGATGCAAAGCGGCGTGGACAGGGTTTTTCGCGGTAACGGTACGCAGCGCGCCGTATAAGACGATGGCGGCAAGGATATAGAACAGAATCGCGGAAAAAGTCATTCGTCTGCTCCTTAACGGTACGGCGCGTCGGCGGCTTTGCGCTTGGCGATTTCGGCTTCGTATTTGTCGCCGATTGCCAAGAGGATCGGCTTGGTCATGTGCAAGTCGCCTTTTTTCTCGCCGTGATATTCAAAAATATGGGTTTCCACAATCGCATCGGTCGGACAGGCTTCTTCGCAGAAGCCGCAGAAGATGCACTTGGTCAGGTCGATGTCGTAACGCTTGGTGCGGCGCGTGCCGTCTTCGCGTTCTTCAGATTCGATGTTGATCGCCATTGCCGGACACACCGCCTCGCACAATTTACACGCGATGCAGCGTTCCTCACCGTTCGGATACCGCCGCTGCGCGTGCAGGCCGCGGAAACGTACCGATTGCGGCGTTTTCTCTTCGGGGAAATAAATCGTGTCTTTGCGGGCGAAAAAGTTTTTGAGCGTTACACCCATACCTTTGACGAGTTCGCCGAGCAAGAAAGTTTTTACTAAATTAGCCATATTCTGTTCCCTCAAAACAGGGATTCCGTTAAATATTCAAAACTGCGTTTTCAGACGACCTTGATACGTCGTCTGAAACTTATTTCCACAAATTCAGCGGCGAAATCATCCACAGACCCAAAATCACAATATAGGCGAAGCCGATGGGAATCAGCACTTTCCAGCCCAAGCGCATGATTTGGTCGTAGCGGTAGCGCGGGAAGGTTGCACGAATCCACAGATACCAGTACAGCACCGCCGCCATTTTCACGAACATCCAGAATGCGGAAGGCGTGCCGATAATGCCCCAGCTTTGCGGGAAGGGGGACAGCCAGCCGCCGAGGAACATCAGCGAGGTCAGCGCGGCAATCAGGATCATGAAAATGTATTCGGCAAGGAAGAACAGCGCGAACGCAAAGCCGGAATATTCGACGTGGTGTCCGGCAACGATTTCAGATTCGCCCTCCGCCACGTCAAACGGTGCGCGGTTGGTTTCGGCAACGGCGGAAATCAGATAGACGATAAAGATTGGGAACAGCGGCAGCCAGTTCCACGAGAACACGGAACCGCCCGCGACGCCTTTTGCCTGCGCGGCGACAATGTCAGAGAAGTTCATGCTTCCCGACACCATCACGACGCACACCAGCGCGGCACTCATGGCAATCTCGTAGGAAATGCTTTGTGCGGAAGCACGCATTGCGCCTAGGAACGAATATTTGGAGTTGGAAGCCCAGCCCGCGATAATCACGCCGTAAACCGACAGCGAGGTAATCATCAGGATATACAAAAGACCGATATTGATATTGGTCAGCACCCATTCTTCGTTGAACGGAATCACCGCCCACGCCGCGAAAGACGGGGCGAGCGACATAATCGGGCCGATGTAGAACAGGGCTTTGTTTGACAGCTTCGGACGGGTAACTTCTTTAAACAAGAGTTTGAACACGTCGGCAAACGGCTGAATCAGACCCCACGGGCCAGTTACGTTCGGACCGACGCGAAGCTGCATAAAGCCGATGACTTTACGTTCGAAATACGTCAGGTAGGCGACGGTCAGAATCAGCGGAATCAGGATAATCACGATTTTGACGATGACGGATACCACCAAGCCCACGGTGATGCCCAAATCGCCCAGACCGAGCGTTGCGGCAAAGAGGTTTTGGAACCATTCCTGCATAATCAAGCTCCCGCCAGTTCAATAGTGTCCATCAACGCACCCAGCGCGGCATTTTCGGTATGCAGCGGCAGATACACCACGTTTTCAGGCAAACCGGCATCGGCTTTGACTGCAACCGATACGCTTGCGCCGTTTTGTTTGGCGACAGCGGTTTGTCCGTCTTGCAGGCCTAAACGCGCCAAAGTGTTCGGATTCACGCGCGCGGCAGGCACGGCGGCATGGCTGGTCGCTTGCAACGGCGCGGAACGGCGCACGATGGCATCGGTGTGATAAATACCGACTCCGCCCACGCGCACGAGGCGGCTTGAGGTCGTCTGAAAATCTTTTTGAGTCGATGCGGCACGGTTGCTCAGTTTGGACGGCAGGCTTTCCGCGTCCAACGCGTCTTTCAGAATCGCGGCGGTATCGTGGTATTCAAAGCCTTGCAGGTCAAACAGGTTGCCCAATACGCGCAACACTTTCCACAGCGGACGCGAGTCGCCGAAGCCCTGAACGACACCGTGGAAGGATTGCAGACGGCCTTCCATATTGATGAAGCTGCCCGATGTTTCGGTAAACGGCGCAATCGGCAACAATACGTCGCACACGTCCAGCAGTGTTTCGCTGACAAACGGCGTAAACGCCATCACGCTTTTCGCCTGTTTCAACGCGGCTACGGCTTTTGTGCCGTCCGCCGTATCGATTTCCGGTTCGACGTTGAGCAGCAAGACTGCCTGTTTCGGCGCGTTTGCCATTTCGGCAACGCTCTCGCCTGAGTTCACGCCCAATACGTCCGCACCGACGCTGTTGGCAGCCTGCGGCAAAATACCCAGCACCGCGCCGGTTGCGTCCGCCAGCTCTTGTGCGGCGGCGTAAATCGCAGCGTAATCGGGATGGTTTTGCACTTCCGCGCCCAAAATCACCGCTGCTTTTTCAGCGTTTTTCAGGCTCACGGTAATCGCGTTTTCCGCATCGGCAGACAGGTTTTTCAGACGACCTGCCCACTCGTCGGGATGCACCGCTTCCTGAGCCAGAAGCGGCATAAACAACTCTTCCTTGCTGCTTGCCAACACGCTCAAGGCCATGCGCTCTTTAGCAGCGCGACGTAGGCGGGCGGTCAGAAGCGGCTGTTCTTTGCGCAGGTTCGCACCGACCACCAGTACGGCTTCGTTGTCCGCCAGCGATTCGATACTTTGTCCCAGCCATTGCGCACCATTGAGGTCGTCTGAAAGACGTTTGTCCTGTTGGCGCAGACGGGTGGCGAAATTTTTAACGCCCAAACCGTCGGCGAGTTTTTTGGCCAGATACAGTTCTTCAACCGTATTCATCGGGTTCGCCCAAATGCCGACTTGGTTTTGGTTGCCGTCTTTGGCGATACATTCAATTGCGCTGCGGACATATTCCAACGCAGTTTTCCAATCCACGTCCATCCATTCGCCGCCCTGTTTGATTTTCGGGTTTTTCAGACGGCTTTCGTGATACAGGCCTTCGTAGGCGAAACGGTCGCGGTCGGACAGCCAGCATTCGTTAATCGCTTCGTTTTCCAGCGGCAGCACACGGCGGACGGTATGGTCTTTGGTTTGTACAATCAGGTTGCTGCCCAAAGCGTCATGGGCGGAAACGGATTTGCGGCGGTTCAATTCCCAAGTACGCGCGTTGAAACGGAACGGTTTGCTGGTCAGCGCGCCGACGGGACACAAATCGATGACGTTGCCCGACAGCTCGGTTTCTACCGCTTTGCCGATAAAGGGCATGATTTCGGAGTGTTCGCCGCGATTCGCCATCGCAATTTCCTGCAAGCCGGCGATTTCTTCGGTAAAACGCACGCAGCGGGTGCAATGGATGCAGCGGCTCATTTCCTCGGCGGAAACCAAAGGCCCCATGTCTTTGCCGACGACGGAACGTTTTTCTTCGGTATAACGGCTGGTGGTTTTGCCGTAGCCCATCGCCAAATCCTGCAACTGGCATTCGCCGCCTTGGTCGCAGGTCGGACAATCAAGCGGATGGTTGATGAGCAGGAACTCCATCACACCTTCTTGCGCCTCTCGGGCTTTTGCCGAATGCGTACGCACAATCATGCCGTCTGTAACCGGCGTGGCACAGGCGGGCAGAGGTTTGGGGGCTTTTTCCACGTCCACCAAACACATACGGCAGTTGGCGGCGATGGAAAGTTTTTTGTGGTAACAGAAATGCGGGATATAAGTACCGAGCTTGTGCGCGGCTTCAATCACCGTCGCACCCTGCTCCACAGATACCTGTTTGCCGTCGATTTCGATTTGTAACATGGTTCGTTCCTAGTTACGGGTATTTAATAAATAATTCTTTTAGAGGCCGTCTGAAAACTTAGCACCACTTATTCGGTTTCATCGGTCCGCCGTGTTCGATGTAATGCACAAACTCATCACGGAAATGCTTGGTAAAGCTGCGGACAGGGAAGACGGCGGCGTCGGCAAGGGCGCAGATGGTGCGGCCTGCCATTTGGTTGCCGACAGAATCCAGCAAATCCAAGTCTTCCATGCGGCCTTTGCCTTCTACGATACGGTGGACGATGCGGTAAAGCCAGCCTGTACCTTCTCGGCAAGGTGTACATTGGCCGCAAGACTCGTCGTAGTAGAAGTAGCTCAGGCGCTCAAGGGCTTTCACCATGCACACGTCTTCGTCCATGACGATAATTGCGCCGGAACCCAGCATCGAGCCCGCTTTGGAAATCGAGTCATAGTCCATATTGGTCTGCATCATGATATCGGCAGGCAAAACTGGCGCAGACGAACCGCCGGGAATAACGGCTTTGAGTTTTTTACCGCCGCGCATACCACCCGCCATTTTCAAGACTTCGGCAAACGGTGTACCCAATGGCACTTCATAGTTGCCCGGACGCTCGACATGACCGGAAATACAGAATAATTTGGTACCGCCTGCATTCGGAATACCTTTATCGGCAAACGCCTGTCCGCCGTCACGGATAATGAATGGAACGGAGGAGAACGTTTCGGTATTGTTGATGGTGGTCGGTTTGCCGTACAGGCCGAACGAGGCGGGGAACGGCGGTTTGAAGCGCGGCTGGCCTTTTTTGCCTTCCAGCGATTCGAGCAATGCGGTTTCTTCGCCGCAGATGTATGCACCGTAGCCGTGGTGGGCGAAGAGTTCGAATTCGAAGTCCGAACCTAAAATATTTTTACCCAAAAAACCTGCGGCGCGCGCTTGTTCCAAAGCAACCTCAAAGCGTTGATAACCTTCGAAAATTTCGCCGTGAATGTAGTTATATCCCGCTTTCGCACCCATCGCGTAACCGGCGATAATCATGCCTTCGATCAGGGCATGGGGGTTGAACATAATGATGTCGCGGTCTTTAAACGTACCCGGTTCGCCTTCGTCGGTGTTGCAAACGACGTATTTTTCACCGGGGAAGGAACGGGGCATAAAGCTCCATTTCAAGCCGGTCGGGAAGCCCGCACCGCCGCGCCCGCGCAGACCGGAGGTTTTGACTTCGTCAATCACATCGGTTTGCGAGATGTTTTCGGACAGGATTCTACGCAGCGCGCTGTAACCGCCGCGTTTGACGTATTCGTCCAATGTCCAGCAGTCGGGATTGGCGGTATCCACTTGGTCAAAAATCACGCCTGATTGGTAAATAGCCATTTTTGGTGTGCCTGTTTGTTTTCGTATCGGTTGCAGCCGTTGTTTTCAGACGGCCTAATATATCTTTGTATATCGACTCTATGCCGTCTAAAATATGTTGATTCACTAAAGTTAATATTTCAGACGACCTTGTATTTCGTTTTCATGGTTATAGACCTAGTCTACTTTGCTGAAATTATCACCATCCACCGCATTTATCTTCACATGGAATCCCATCACCATCACCATCCATTTTGGTATCAGAACAATTCTGTAAAAACCATTTGGCCTCTTCGCATGACACCATCTGAGAACAATATTGCCTGCCATCACAACGATATTTATTACTATTGCTTTTTTTAGCTTGTATCGTAGCTGGATCATTAAGCTCTACTGGTGCATTAGTTTGTTTAGGGACTAATTTTGCTGCAGCGAATTGATATATCTGATAACCAATTAACCCGAAAAGTGCCAACCCTACCAATTTCGTCAATATGGAAGACAACGTATCTAAGGCAAAAAATGATTTTTTCTTTGCCCTCGAATGATGGTTATGATTCCGCTTAAAATCTCTTGCCTCACGATTTAAGTAACGAATCTGTTTAGCAATATTTTTTCCTTTTCCGTTAGAAGATACTTCAAAGCCAACCGCCTCATTAAGTTCAGGACGAGGGCTTCTTTGGGAAAAGTCAGAAATATGGCAGAAAATTTCTTGTTTACTACCATCTATCCGTATAAAACCATAACCTTTTTCATCATCCCACTTAACAATTATCCCTTTCATTAACCGCTTCCCTTTTTATTGTTACTTTTAAATCATAATTTAAAATTTTGGAATAACTAGTAAGTTTGATTACAAACCTAATGTGTTCAGACGATCTATTCTAATTCTGCTAATTTTTTCTCAATCGCCTCTTCAGTCATAAAGCTGCACATGCTGTGGTTGTTGACCAGCATGACCGGAGCGTCGCCACATGCGCCCATGCATTCGCCTTCGACAAGGGTGAATTTGCCGTCGGGCGTGGTTTCACCGTAGCCGATACCGAGTTTTTGTTTGAGGTATTCGCCGGTAGCCATACCGCCGCGCAGGGCGCAGGGCAGGTTGGTACAAACGGTCAGTTTGTATTTGCCGACAGGCTCAAGGTCGTACATATTGTAGAAAGTAGCGACTTCGTAAGCTTGTGCAGGCGAGATGCCGATATAGTCTGCGACAAAGGCGATGGTCTCGGGAGCAAGCCAGCCTTTTTCGGTTTGGGCAATACGCAATGCGCCCATAATGGCGGAGCGGCGTTGGTCGGCAGGATATTTTGCCAACTCAATATCAATTTGTTTTAAAGATTCTGCGGATAACATTATCGGTCAACCTCCCCGAATACGATGTCCTGCGTACCGATGATGGCAACGACGTCGGCCAGCATGTGGCCTTTTGCCATTTCGTCCATGCCTTGCAGATGGGCGAAGCCAGGTGCGCGGATTTTCAGGCGGTAGGGTTTGTTTGCGCCGTCTGAAATGATGTAAACGCCGAACTCGCCTTTCGGATGTTCGACAGCGGTGTAGGTCTCGCCCTCGGGAACGTGCATACCCTCGGTAAAGAGTTTGAAATGGTGAATCAGGTCTTCCATACCTGTTTTCATTTCGGTACGTTTGGGCGGAGCAAATTTGTGGTTGGTGGTAATGACCGGACCCGGATTGACACGCAACCACTCGGAACATTGTTTGATGATGCGTACGGATTGGCGCATTTCTTCCATACGGCAGAGGTAACGGTCGTAACAGTCGCCGTTGACGCCGACGGGGATGTCGAAATCTATTTTGTCGTACACTTCATAAGGCTGTGTCTTACGCACGTCCCATTCCACGCCTGACCCGCGCAACATAACGCCGGTAAAGCCTTTTTGCATGGCGCGCTCAGGAGAGACAACGCCGATACCGACGGTACGCTGTTTCCAAATACGGTTGTCGGTTAGGAGGGTTTCGAGTGTGTCGATGTTTTTCGGGAAACGTTCGCAGAAGGCGTCGATAAAGTCGAGCATGGTGCCTTCGCGAGATTCGTTGAGCTGCTTCAATACTTTGGCATTGCGGAATTTGCTGCTCTCGTATTTAGGCATGAAGTCGGGCAGGTCGCGGTAAACGCCGCCGGGACGGAAATAGGCTGCGTGCATACGCGCGCCGGACACGGCTTCATACAAGTCCATCAGCTCTTCGCGGTCACGGAAGGCGTAAAGGATGGCGGTCATCGCGCCGATGTCGAATGCGTGCGAACCGATGCCCATCAAGTGGTTGAGGATGCGCGTTACTTCGGCGAACATGACGCGGATGTATTGGGCGCGGATAGGCACATCAATGCCGGCAAGTTTTTCTACTGCCAAACAATACGCCTGCTCGTTGACCATCATGGAAACGTAGTCCAGCCTATCCATATAAGGCAGGGCTTGCAGGTAGGTTTTGGTTTCCGCCAGTTTTTCGGTGCCTCGGTGCAAGAGGCCGATATGCGGGTCGGCACGGACGATGGTTTCGCCCTCCAACTCCAAAATCATACGCAATACGCCGTGCGCCGCAGGGTGTTGCGGGCCGAAGTTGATGGTGTAGTTTCTTAATTTATTGGCCACCGTAGTTCTCCTCACGGACGATACGCGGCGTGATTTCGCGCGGCTCGATGGTAACAGGTTGGTAAATCACGCGTTTTTGTTCTTCGTCGTAACGCATTTCCACATAGCCGGAAATCGGGAAGTCTTTGCGGAACGGGTGTCCGACGAAGCCGTAATCGGTCAGAATGCGGCGCAGGTCGGGATGGTTGTTGAACATGATGCCGTACAAATCAAAGGCTTCACGCTCGTACCAATCCGCGCTGTTATAAACGGGAACTACGGATTCGACCACAGGGAAATCGTCGTCTGAAACCCAGACGCGCACGCGGATGCGCTGATTGTTTTTAACGGAAAGAAGCTGACTGACAACGGCGAAGCGTTTGCCCTGCCATGCTTCGTTTTTGTAAGTGCTGTAATCGACGCCGCACAAATCGACCAAAAGCTCGAAATGCAGTTCTTCATGGTCGCGCAACGTGGTCATCACTGAAACATAGTGTTCGGGCAGACACTCAACGGTAATCTCGCCCAAAGCGGAAATGACTTTGCTTGCCTGATTGCCCAAAACGCGGCTGACGGTCTCGTATAAGTTTTGAATGCTTGCCATATCGTCCTCTCCTTACTCGTCACGCGCGATGGTGGAAGTGCGCTTGATTTTTTGTTGGAGCTGAATCAGGCCGTAAATCAGGGCTTCCGCAGTCGGTGGACAACCCGGCACATAAACGTCTACCGGCACGACGCGGTCGGCACCGCGCACAACGGAATAAGAATAATGATAATAGCCGCCGCCGTTGGCACACGAACCCATAGACAAGACCCAACGCGGCTCGGCGAGCTGGTCGTACACGCGGCGCAGGGCGGGCGCCATTTTATTGGTGAGCGTACCCGCCACAATCATCAGGTCTGCCTGACGGGGCGACGGACGGAAAATAATGCCGAAACGGTCAAGGTCGTAACGCGCCATACCCGCGTGCATCATTTCCACGGCGCAGCAGGCCAAACCGAAAGTAACCGGCCACAGCGAACCGGTACGCATATAGTTCAGCACCGTATCCGCGCTGGTGGTGATGAAACCTTTTTTCAAAACGCCTTCTATTCCCATTCCAGCGCACCTTTTTTCCATTCGTAAACAAAGCCTACCGTCAGAACGACGATAAACACCAGCATAGACCAGAAGCCGTATGCGCCCAAATCTTTGAACACCACCGCCCACGGCAGCATAAACGCAACCTCTAAATCGAAGAGGATGAACAGGATGGCGACGAGATAATAACGCACGTCAAACTTCATCCTGGCGTTTTCAAAGGCTTCGAAACCACATTCGTAAGCCGCGTCTTTTTCGGCGTAGTGGTGTTTCGGACCTAAAATCGTGCCGAGCAGGATAAACAGCACGCCGGCCGCAAGGCCGACGAGGATGAATACGAGGACGGGAAAGTAACTGGCCAACATGGGTTTATGCCTAACTGGTTGACAGACAAATCTTAATATCCTGCTATTTTATCGAATTTCAAAATCCATTAAAAGGTAAATATCAGCAAATCAGTAAAAAAACACTAATAAATTCAATAAAGTTATGAGAACAATTCTTATTCTTATTTAATATTTCACAATTTTAATTTCAATTTAATCATGTATCATTTAATTCGGGTTTTCCTCATGTCCGATTTACTTCAAAAATCTGGAGCCCCCCCTTTTTCCAAATCTCAATAAAAACATCAGGCCGTCTGAAAACTGATTCTTTTCAGACGGCCTGTGTACATCACATTATTTTAAATAGAAAAATTAATCGACACCTTTGAGCATGCGGTTCAATACCGGGGCAAGTACCAACAGGATACCGCAGGTTACCGCACCGATAGTGGCCAGCATCCAGTAGAAATCCAATGGCGACTGAGCATTGTAGTAGTCTTTAAACAACACTCCGCCCAAGGTAAAGCCGATAGACAGTGCCAAGAAGTTCAACGCAACCATTTGTGTTTTAAACATGCTTGGTGCGATTTTGGTGGAAAACGACAGCGAAATCGGCGACAGCATCAACTCGCCTATCGTAATCGCCAGCAACACCAGCATAAACACGATAATCGGCATCGGGATTCCGGATGAAATATACGGGATGAAACACAAATAAGAGACGCCGGTTACCAACATGGCCAGCGCAAACTTCAACGGCGTTTTAGGTTGGCGTTTGCCCATTTTCGTCCACACCGCCGCCATCACGCCGGAGAAGAGAACCACCCACATGGCCTGTATCGAGTCTTTCCATGAAACAGGCACGGTAAAGCCGAAGAAAGTACGGTCGACCGTTTCGTCAAAATAAACCGTTGCAACGGTGTACACCTGAAACCAAACCGCCCAGAACATACAAATGGTCAAAAACAACGGAATATAGGCCATGATGTAACGTTTATTGGCTGCCTCAACCTGGCTGCTGCCCAGCAGGCGTGCAAAATAAGCGATAACGGTGATAATGACCACGCCCAAAAGCCAGCGTGAAAAGTTTTCAAGATTGAGCGCGCCGGAAGCAATCACGCTGCCCAACACCAAAATCAGCAACACGCCGACAGCTATTGCAGTCTGTACCTTTTCAGGGCGCAACGGATTGGGAGCCGGCGTATGCGGCAGGTCTTTGCGGCCACGTGAATACCACAGCAGGCCAAATGCCATACCGACGGCCGCCGCGCCAAAGCCATAATGAAAACCCATGCGGTCTTGCAAAATACCGGTCAACAAAGGGCCTAAGAAACCACCGATATTGATGGAAATATAGAAAATGGAGAAACCGGCATCGCGCAATTCGCGCAGATCGTCCCGTTCATACAAAGAACCGACCATCGAACTGGCAGACGATTTCACGCCGCCGCTGCCCAGCGCGATACACACCAAGCCCAACAGCAATCCCATCAAGCCCGGCACAATCGCCAATAAAATATGACCGGTCATCACGACGATACCGGCGATAAACAGGGTACGTTCCGAGCCCCAAATGCGGTCGGCCAACCATGCGCCGAGAATAGTGGACAGGTAAACGCTGCCGCCGTACGCGCCGACAATGCCGCCGGCCAAAGCCTTATCCATACCCAAGCCGCCTTGATTCGCGGCGTAATACAGATAAATCAACAGGATGCCCTGCATACCGTAGAAGGAAAAACGTTCCCACAGCTCAATATGGAATAGGGTGGATAATTGCAAAGGATGGCCGAAGAAGGTTTTCTCGGCAGAAGACGGCTTTTGACCGGACATTATGAGTTCTCCTATATATTAGACAGACTTAGGCTTCAGACGGCCTGTTATACCTACCAATCATTTTTATGGAAGCCATATATTACCGCTAATCTTTGCATTTGCAAAACATTAAAAAGCATATTTTTACAGAAAGATTAAGATTCGTATCTAAAAAGAACTCAATAGCTACATAACAAGGATATCGCGGCCATCTCCGTCATGCCCTACATATTCAAAAACCCATTAATTTTTAGATTTTCTATATTGTATTTTTCATGTGGCCGAAAACGGATATATTTACTGCGTTCGGTATTCCATTTAGGCTGATAAGACTTTAGAGTAGTTTCAGGCTGCCTGAAAACTATGTGATACAAATAACAGATAAAATAAAGCCCTACTTAAAAAAGTAGGGCTTAAAGAAATTGTTTATTTTTTGCCCCCACCAGATTTTCCGCTACCTGACGGGGGATTGTTACCACGTCCGCCGCCTGACGGATTACCTGTTTTGCTTGGCCAGTTTGGGTTACTGTTGCCTGTCTGATTATTTGCCATTATTGCTCCATTCTATACTTAAGTTTTCAGATACACGGACTTTTATTTCCGTTTCTATATTTTATAGATTTAGATTTTTTTTCAATTTAATTTTTTCAGTAGTCGTAGGTATAGTTACTAACAAACAGGCCGTCTGAAATCTTTCAGACGGCCTGTTTATCTCTTACGGTTTACACACCTTGTTTCAGGCTGGCTTCGATGAAGCCGTCCAAGTCGCCGTCCAATACGGCTTTGGTGTTGCCGACTTCGTAGCCTGTACGCAAGTCTTTGATGCGTGAGGAATCCAAAACGTATGAACGGATTTGGCTGCCCCAACCTACATCGGATTTGCCTTCTTCCAACGCCTGTTTCTCTTCGTTGCGTTTGCGCATTTCCAATTCATACAGTTTGGATTTCAACATTTCCATCGCAGCGGCTTTGTTGGCGTGTTGCGAACGGTCGTTTTGACACTGCACCACAATCCCTGTCGGCTCGTGGGTAATACGCACGGCGGAGTCGGTTTTATTGATGTGCTGACCGCCCGCGCCCGATGCGCGGTAGGTGTCGATACGCAAATCGGCGGGGTTGATTTCGATTTCGATGGAATCGTCGATTTCGGGGTACACGAACACGGATGAGAACGACGTATGGCGTTTGTTGTTCGAGTCAAACGGCGAGTAGCGCACCAAGCGGTGAACGCCGGTTTCCGTGCGCAGCAAGCCGTAGGCGTATTCGCCTTCCACTCGGATGGTGGCGCGGTTGATACCCGCGATTTCACCGTCGTCTTCTTCGAGGATTTCGATTTTGAAGCCTTTACGCTCGGCGTAGCGGCTGTACATGCGGAACAGCATGCCCGCCCAGTCTTCCGCTTCCGTACCTCCTGCGCCTGCGGTAATGTCGATAAAGCAGTTGTTCGGGTCGGCAGGCTGGTTGAACATTCGTTTGAATTCGAGGTCGGCCATTTGTTTTTCCAAACCGGCCACGTCTTCCTGCACGGCGGCAAAACCTTCTTCATCGTTTTCTTCGACGGCCATTTCAATCAGCATGCGGTTGTCTTCAATGCCCGACGCGATGTTGTCGAGCGTCAGCACGATGCCTTCGAGTATTTTGCGCTCTTTGCCGATTTCTTGGGCGCGTTTGGGGTCGTTCCAGAGTTCCGGGTCTTCGGAGAGGCCGACGACTTCTTCAAGGCGGTCTTTTTTGCCTTGGTAGTCCATATAGACGCGGATGTCTTCGCTGCGCTTCTCCAAGTCGTTTAGGGTGTTGTTAAGCTGGTTGATTACTTCGGCTTCCATGATTCTTGTGTTCTTTCAAAATTTTAGGGGCGTATTGTAAGGGATTTGCCTGTTTTTTTCCATGACCGGGCCGTCTGAAAATGTGCGGTTTGGATTTTCAGACGGCCTCGGTTTTAAATTTTTCCATCCAAAGCCGCCAGTCGTTGTCTATCGGCGCGTTTACAGTCATCCGGCTGCCGTCTTCTATGCTTTGAAAACTGAGGCTTCGCGCGTGTAACATCAGGCATTGCGTGCCGATATGTTCGGCAACGGCATGGTTTTGGCGCAAATCGCCGTAGTTGGTGTCGCCGACGATGGGGTGAAAAATGTGTTTCATATGGCGGCGGAGTTGGTGTTTGCGGCCGGTGTGCGGCGTGAGTTCGGCCCACGAATAACGCGAGGTCGGATAACGCAGGGCCGATTGGAACGGCAACTCGGTTTGTGCCAGACAACGGTAGGCGGTTTGCGCTTCCTGCAATGTGGCTTCGGTCTGCGCTTCGGCGATTTTGTCAGGCATATATTTGAGGGCGTAATCAATCAGGCCGTCTGAAGGCAGATAACCGCGAACAATCGCCCAATAAGTTTTTTCGATAGTTTTGTTTTCAAACTGCTGCGTCAATAACCGTGCAGCTTCCGTATCGAGGGCAAACAACAAGACGCCGGAAGTCGGGCGGTCGAGGCGGTGGACGGGATAAACGTGCTGCCCGATTTGATCGCGCAGGGTCTGCACGGCAAAACGGGTTTCGTGTTTGTCTAACCAGCTTCGGTGTACCAGCATTCCGGCAGGTTTGTTGACGGCGATGGTGCGACTGTCGCGGTGGATAATATCGAGCATGGCGGAGCAGTTGAATAAAAGCAGATATTGTAACGGGCTTTTGAAGATGTGGCAGAAACACTTGCCGCCGAAACCCAACTTTCAGACGGCCCGCCCCTTTCGGGTTACAATACTGCACATAAAAACACGAAGGAAAAGCCGTGAGCCTGCTCAAAAAACTGCCCAAACCCATGCTGCCCGACGAAACCCGCCGCGATATTCAGGCGCGCGAGTCGTATCATGTATTGAAGATTATTTCCGAATTTGTCGAGGCCGGCGAAGAATTGCGCGCCATTCAGCCAGCTGTCAGCATTTACGGCAGCGCGCGCACGCCCGAAAACCATCCTGACTACGAGTTCACATTACGCTTGGCACGCAAACTGTCGGATGCCGGATTTTCCGTCATTTCCGGCGGCGGGCCGGGCATTATGGAAGCGGCTAACAAAGGCGCGTTTGCAGGCGCAAGTCCGGCAGTGGGGCTGAATATCGTGTTGCCGCACGAGCAAAAAGCCAATCCGTATCAGGATTTGTCGATTAAATTCCAACACTTTTTCCCGCGCAAAGTCATGTTCGTCAAACACGCCGTGGCGTATGTCGTCATGCCCGGCGGTTTCGGCACATTGGACGAATTGTTTGAAAGCCTGACCTTGGTACAAACCGGCAAAACGCCCGACCGCCCGATTATCTTAGTGGGCAAAGCATTTTGGGCAGGTTTGTTGGACTGGATACGCGAACAATTGCTGGACAGAAACCTGATTTTGGAAGAGGATTTGAACCTGATCCGCGTCATTGACGATGAAGACGAAATCATCGAAGAAATCTTCGCCCATTACGAAAACCGCTTGGAAGACTTGTCCGAACACCAAAATGCTTGGTCGCTGGGGCTGTAAAAAACTAAGGTTTCAACTAAAAAAGGGCGGTTATCCCACCTGCCCTTGCTTCATTAATAAAGGCCGTCTGAAAATGTTTTCAGACGGCCTTGAGATTTATCTTTTCCGACCTTTCTTTTGTTCCATTTTATCCAACGCTTTTCCCATATCTTCTAAAGCATTCGGATTACCACCAAAATCATGGCCGCCGACACTACACACAGTAGCAGATAGTATACTCATCGTCGAAATCTCTTTCATTTCAAACCGTTCAGATTCCCTTGGGATCTCATGCAATAATTTCCCTTTTCCAAAATGACGACTGTATAGCTTTACCGGCTCCGGATTCATAATATCAATCCTGTTCAGACAATCCAGATAGTGCTTCTCTATCATGGAAGTACCTGCCAAATTTTTATTCGTATCATCAAAATTAGTTATCACATCATATACTAACAAATTTGGATTGTGAGGATGATTTTTGATACTTTCCATATCTGCATAAACACGACTCTGAGCACCCTCCAGCATCGGCAAAAATCTTGGCTTATCGGCAAATACTGAGATTGGTAAACAAATTGTCATCAAAAAAACAGCTAACTTTTTCATTTTACTTTCCCCCGATTAGATCAAGTCGTTCACGACGAATCAGTTTATCATTCGGATAACCCTGAATAGTACAGATAAGAGAAGTTTTACCGTCACTCTCTTCCAATATCAGCGATTTTTCTACTGTATTTTTTGCAGGCATCGAACCAGACGTTGCTTGCATATTTGGCTGCCAACGCAAAGACTTATGACTATTAATAATAATTTGCGGAGAAGTCACAAAATCCTCTCCCATCGGTTTCAATCCCCATTGAGGGAACTTTGCTACCACATCAGCAGCCCGAGCTTTTTTAAGCTCGAACCCCCAGAAATAAAAAACAGGATTTTTACCCGTCTCATTAACCGGCAGTTCCGAATATTCTGCCGAAAAACTACTAAAATGTATGCCGTTTACTATTATCGGTTTATTGAAGATAACCTGTCTTTTCCCATCTTCATCGGCACTACCTAACTGAAAACGTGCAGTCTTGCCTACTTTCTCAATCGGAGCATATTTACTCAATTGCTCCTGCTTGTTTTTCAAGATATCAAACATAGATGCATCACATTTTACAAATGCATTCAGCAACTCTTCTTCCGCACTTCCTGCCCATGCATTTGCTGCAAGTGCAAATACAGCCATACTCAAATATTTGAGAGATCGTTTCATATTGTCTTTCTAAAGTTAGCGTAGATTATCGTTGAATTACCCAACCATTTTAATTCATGACATCAAATTAAACACGATATAAATTATTGTTTTTTCAGACGGCCTTTTATCTTCTTTCAAAGCGTTTAATTGTTTTCCCACTCGACATGCTCACTCAAGAAACCGCCGCTTTGGTGCGCCCAAAGTTTGGCGTACAGACCTTGTTTCGCGAGCAACTCGGTGTGGCTGCCTTCTTCGATGATGCGGCCTTTGTCCAAGACGATGAGGCGGTCCATCGCGGCGATGGTGGAGAGGCGGTGGGCGATGGCAATCACGGTTTTGCCTTCCATCATTTTGTCGAGGCTTTCTTGGATGGCGGCTTCGACTTCGGAGTCGAGCGCGCTGGTGGCTTCGTCAAGCAATAGAATCGGCGCATCTTTAAGCATAACGCGGGCGATGGCGATGCGTTGGCGCTGGCCGCCGGAAAGTTTCACGCCGCGTTCGCCAACGTGTGCATCATAGCCGCGCCGGCCTTTGGCGTCGCTTAAGTTAGGAATAAAACCGGCGGCCTCGGCGCGTTCCGCAGCGGAAATCATTTCGGCTTCGGTCGCATCGGGACGGCCGTAGATAATGTTGTCGCGGACGGAGCGGTGCAACAGGGAGGTATCTTGCGTCACCAAACCGATTTGAGCGCGCAGGCTTTCTTGGGTAACGCTGTCCACGTTTTGGCCGTCGATCGAAATCGTGCCGCTTTGCGGTTCGTAAAAGCGCAGGAGCAGGTTGACGATGGTGGATTTGCCCGCGCCGCTGCGGCCGATCAAGCCGACTTTTTCGCCAGGTTTGATGTTCAGATTAAAGCCGTTGAGGAGCGGTTTGCCGGCTTCGTAGGAGAAATCGACGTGTTCAAACTTGATTTCGCCTCGGGTGACTTTCAGCGGCAGGGCGTTCGGCTTGTCGAGGATGGTGTGCGGCTTGGACAGGGTTGCCATGCCGTCGCCGACAGTGCCGATGTTTTCAAACAATCGGGCGGATTCCCACATGATGTATTGCGACAAACCGTTGACGCGCAACGCCATGGCTGTGGCTGTGGCAACCGCGCCGACGCCGACTTGTCCGTGATACCAAAGCCAGATGCCCAGCGCGGTCGTGCCGGCGGTTAGCGAGCTGTTGACGATGAAGCTGCAGGTGTGCAGCAGCGTCGCCAAACGCATTTGGGCGTGTACCGTAACCATAAATTCTTCCATCGACTGCTTGGCGTAGGCCGCTTCGCGCGCGCCGTGGGAGAAGAGTTTGACGGTGGTAATGTTGGAATAGGCGTCGGTAATGCGGCCGGTCATCAGCGAACGCGCATCCGCCTGACGCGCGGCGGTTTTCCCAAGCTTGGGAATCAGGAAGCGCATCACCAAGGCGAAGCCGATAATCCAGCCGATAAAGGGCAACAGCAGCCAGCCGTCGAACGAAATCAGAATCACGCCGGACGTGATGAAATACACCAGCACATACACAACCATGTCGGCAACCGTCATCACCACGTCGCGCATCGCCAGCGCGGTCTGCATGACTTTGGCGGACACGCGGCCGGCAAATTCGTCCTGATAGAAACCGAGGCTCTGCCCCAGCATCAGGCGGTGGAAATTCCAGCGCAGGCGCATGGGGAACACGCCTTGCAGGGTTTGCAGGCGCACGTTGGACGCGAGGAAGGTCCAGAGGGCGAAAAACACCATCATCCCCGCCATCGCCGTCAACGCCCAGCCTTTTTCAGCAAACAGGGTCGCGGGCGTGTATTTGCCGAGCCAGTCCACGACTTTGCCCATAAATTGAAACAGCAGGGCTTCCATGATGCCGATACCGGCGGTAAACACCGCCAATACGGCAATCCATTTGCGCAAGCCTTCGATATTGCTCCAGACAAACCGCCACAGCCCTTTTTCAGGCGTTTTCGGGGCGGCTTCGGGATAGGGGTCGATGCGGGACTCGAACCATGAGAATATTTTTTTAATCATTGTTTTTGCAAATGTGATAAGACGGTCAGGCCGTCTGAAAAGAAGTGTTCAAATACATTCAAGACTGTATTTTACGGGAAAAATCCAACTGATGACAGCGGATACCGTCAGTCCGATCAAACCAATCTATCGGCTTGACCATCTAAAAATCCCTTTGCTTTACATAAAACAAAGGCCGTCTGAAACTTTTCAGACGGCCTTTGCTGGATTTAGGTTGCCCTTAAAAATCACTCTTTACGTTGACGGCCCAAATCCGCAGCAGCAGTAAACAAAACGTCGGTGGAAGAGTTTAACGCAGTTTCTGCAGAGTCTTGAATCACGCCGATGATGAAGCCGACGGCAACCACCTGCATGGCCACATCGTTATCGATACCGAACAGGCTGCACGCCAAAGGAATCAGCAGTAACGAGCCACCGGCCACACCGGATGCACCGCACGCGCTGACGGTAGCCACCAAGCTCAGCAGCAGGGCAGTGGCGAAGTCAACCGTAATGCCTTGCGTGTGCGCCGCAGCCATTGCCAAAACGGTAATGGTGATTGCCGCACCGGCCATATTGATGGTTGCACCCAATGGAATGGAGATGGAGTAAGTGTCTTCGTGCAAACCCAGTTTTTTCGCCAATGCCATGTTCACAGGGATATTGGCGGCGGAAGAACGGGTAAAGAAGGCATACACGCCACTTTCACGCAGACAGGTAAACACCAGCGGGAAAGGGTTGCGGCGGATTTGCGTCCACACAATAATCGGGTTGACCACCAAAGCGATAAACAGCATACAGCCGAGTAATACAGCCAACAGCTGCATATAACCGGCAAGCGCTTCAAAACCGGTTTCCGCAATGGTAGAGGACACCAAGCCGAAAATACCCAGCGGCGCAAAACGGATAATCCATTTCACAACAGTCGAAACGGTATCGGCCAAATCAGCCGCTACTTGGCGGGTCGTATCCGAGCCGTGATGGCGCAAAGCCGCACCCAATACCAAAGCCCAAGCCAAAATGCCGATATAGTTGGCATTGGCCAGCGCGTTAATCGGGTTGGCCACCAAATTCATCAGCAGCGTTTTCAGCACTTCGACAATGCCGGAAGGCGGTGCAACAGATACATCGCCGGCCGCACGCAAAATCAGCGTAGTCGGGAATGCCATACTGGCGACAACAGCCACCACAGCAGCGGCAAACGTACCGAAAATATACAAAATCAAAATCGGTTTGATGTAGGCCTGATTGCCTTTTTGGTGTTGCGCAATGGCGGCAGTCACCAACACAAATACCAAAATCGGCGCGATAGCCTTAAGCGCACCGACAAACAGGCTGCCCAGCAGTCCTGCGCTGATACCGACTTGCGGCGAAACTGCACCCACAAGAATACCTAAAACCAAGCCGATGGCGATTTGCGCCACCAGGCTGACGCGATTGAGCGCGTTCAAAATCGGATTGCCACTTGCCATATCCGTTCCTTCACAATTTAAAGATATGTTAAAAAAGTCTTACATTCTAAAATAAAAAATCATTTGTCGGCGAGGTTTTCATGCACACCTCACAAAAACAGCATTAAAGTTTAGCATTTATGACAAAGTTGGCACTTTATTCCAAAAATACAGCCAAACCCGCTCAAACCCTACTTTAAAGTATGCCCATACCGTTGCCTTATCCCTCTGTATCTTGCTTTCAGACGGCCTGAAATCTGCGCCATAAGGCCGAATACAAAGGCAACTTCATCAGTAAAAATACAAAAACATAAATATTACAATCAGATAGAAACAAACCAAAGTCCGCCCTTAAGTCGCATTTTGTAACGTTATCGCGCTAAATTTCCGTTTATAACCAGCCTGAAAGCTTGCAGAAATAATGTTAAAATCCCCAAACTGAAGAATTGTCGCTGTCGAACACACATCATGACCAAACTGACCTACCCTGTTTTATTTGCATCATTGGCGCTCGCCTACGGACACGCGTTGGCAGTAGATACTTCCGTTCCCAAAGCGGAAGACTACGAAGCTGTTCCCGAATCCGAAATGCCCAAGCAGCCCAAAGACGACCAAACAGGCAAACTCAAGCCCAAATTCCCCGTCAAAATCGACACTCAAGACAGCGAAGTCAAAGAAATGCTTGAAGAATACCTGCCGCTGATTACCCAGCAGCAGGAAGAAGAGCTGGATAAAGAACAGGTCGGCTTCCTCGCCGAAGAGGCACCCGACAACGTCAAAACCATGCTCCGGACCAAAGGCTACTTCAACAGCAACGTCAATATTCAAGACCACGGCGAGAGCTATACCGTCAACGTCACCCCCGGCCCGCGTACCAAAGTCGACAACGTCAGCGTGGCCATCCTCGGCGACGTATTGAATGACGACAACTTGGCCGAGTACTACCAAAATGCGATGGAAAACTGGCAGCAGCCTGTTGGCGAAAACTTCGACCAAGACGGCTGGAGTGCAAGTAAAACCTCCGTCCTCAGCGCGGTAACACGTAAAAAATACCCTTTGGCGAAACTCACCACCACCCAAGCCACCATCAATCCCAATACCCAAAAAGCCGACTTGAACGTCATCGTGGAGAGCAACCGCCCCATTTACTTTGGCGATTTCCAAATCACCGGCACGCGCCGCTACCCTGAGAGCGTGGTTTCCGGCATGGCGCGTTTCCACCCCGGTTCGCCTTACGACTTGGATAAAATCCTCGACCTGCAACAGGCGCTCGAGCAAAACGGCCACTACTCCGGCGCGTCCGTACAGGCCGATTTTGATCAACTGCAAGGCGACCGCGTTCCCGTCAAAATCAACGTGACCGAAGTCAAACGCCACAAACTGGAAACCGGTATCCGCTATGACTCCGAATACGGAATCGGCGGCCGCATCGCCTACGACTATTACAACCTCTTTAACAAGGGTTACATCGGTTCCATCGTTTGGGACATGGACAAATACGAAACCACGCTGGCCGCCGGTATCAGCCAACCGCGCAACAACCGCGGCAACTACTGGACCAGCAACGTTTCCTACAACCGCTCGACCACGCAAAACCTTGAAAAACGCGCCCTGACCAGCGGCATTTGGTATGTCCGCGACCGCAATAATATCGATGCCCGCTTCGGCCTCGAATTCATTACCGAAGAACGAAAAGTCCCCGACACCAGCTACGATTTGGGCCGAAGCCATGCCACCATGCTGACCGCCTCATGGAAACGGCAAAGCATCGAAACCGAGCTGCACCCTCAAAACGGCTACTACCTCGACGGCAAAATCGGTACAACCTTGGGCAAATTCCTCTCCTCCACCCAAATGGCACGCGCCATGGCACGCGCAGGCTATTTCTTCACGCCTGAAAACAAAAAACTCGGTACATTCATCGTACGCGGACAAGCAGGCTACGTTTATGCCCGCGAAGGCGAAGAAGTGCCGTCCAGCCTGATGTTCCGTACCGGCGGCGCAACTTCCGTACGCGGTTACGAACTCGACAGCATCGGCTTGGCCGGTCCCAACGGCTCCGTCCTGCCGCAACGCGCCTTGGTGGTCGGCAGCCTTGAATATCAATTCCCGGTTACCAAAAGCTTCTCCGGCGCCATCTTCCACGATGTCGGCGATGCGGCAAGCAACTTCAAACACATGACCTTAAAACACGGTACCGGCTTGGGCGTACGCTGGTTCAGCCCGGTTGCACCGTTCTCCTTCGATATTGCCTACGGCCATCACGACAAGAAAATCCGCTGGCACATCAGCTTGGGCACAAGGTTTTAAAAAACATACTCACCATCCATTCTTTCAGACGGCCTCAACCATTTCAGGCCGTCTGAACAACAGACAAACAGAAAAATATCATGACCGATACTGCTAACACTTCCACGCCGTCTGAACAACAGCCCGCCCCGCCAAAGCGCAAAAAACGCCTGTTGCGCGGCTTTGTCCTGTCCGCCTTGGGCGTATTGACCGTTTCCGCCGGCGCGATCGGCTGGCTGGTCGGCACGGAATCGGGTTTGCGTTTCGGTTTGTACAAAATCCCGTCATGGTTCGGCGTCAAAATCTCTTCGGACACGCTGAAGGGCACGCTGATTGAAGGTTTTGAAGGCGACAAATGGTTGATTGAAACAGAAGGTGCGGACATCAAAATCAGCAGCTTCCGCTTTGATTGGAAACCGTCCGAGTTGACCCGTCCATCCTTACACATCACCAAAGTCGTGACCGGCGACATCGCCATCGTGACCAAACGCACGCCGCCCAAAGAAGAAGAGCCATCAAAAGGCCTGCCCGACAGCATAGACCTGCCCGTTACCGCCTATCTCGACCGTTTGGAAACCGGAAAAATCAGCGTGGGCAAGCGTTTTGACAAGCAGACCGTCTATCTCGACCATCTGCACGCGGCCTATCATTACGACAAAAAAGAACACCGCCTCCACATCAAAACCGCCGATACGCCATGGAGCAGCTCGACAGGCGCGGTGGTACTCGGTTTGAACAAACCCTACGTCCTCAATACTGCCATCTACACCAAAGGCCAGCTTGAGGGCGAAACCCTACATGGTACGGTACGCCTGTGGGGCAGCCTGCAAGACGTATCCACCGACCTACTGCTCGATAGCGACAACGTTCATTTGTCGGCCAAATCCACTATTCATCCATTCGCCAACAGCCTCAATGAAACCGTCGGCGAAATCCTGATTAAAGGTTCCAACATCAATCCGCAGGCCTTCCTGCCCAGCCTGCCCAAAGCGCGCCTGAATTTCGACGCCACCACCATTCCGTCGTTTACCAACGGTGTCGCGTTGGAAGGCTCGATTGACTTGGAAAACGACCAAGCCGGTTTTGCCGATGAAAATCATATCCCCGTCAAACGCATCCTCGGCGAATTCATCGTCGACGACAAAGGCACGGTCATGATTGAAGACATCGGCGTCGACCTGCTCAAAGACGGCAGCATCGATGTATCCGGCTCTATCGATACCGCCCAAGACCAGCTCAAACTCGCACTGGGCATCAACAATACCGGCGCGGACGACTTTGCCCGTCCAAACATCGCAGGCCGTCTGAACGGCAGTATCGACATCAAAGGCGAAACCTCCTCCCCTGTCGTCAACTGGAATCTCGACAGCGGATTTGCACGTACAGACGGCATGCTGTTTTTCCAAACCGACAAACAGCTCGGCCAGCGCACGCTCAAGCTCGACAAAGTCCGCCTGGTTCCGCAAAACGGCGGCGAACTCAACGCCAACGGTTCGCTCGAACTCTTCAAAGACCGCAAACTGCAACTGGACATCGTCAGTAAAGCCTTCAACCCTGCACGCATCGATCCGCAGCTTCCGCAAGGCAGCGTCAACGGCAACATCAACTTGACCGGCATACTGGCACAAGAAAAATTCGCCGGCAAAATGCAGTTTGCACCGAGTACGCTCAACGGCGTTCCGCTTAGCGGCAAAGCCGACGTCGCCTATGAAAACAAACACCTCGCGCGCGCCCTGAGCGACCTGACCCTCGGCAGCAACATCGTCAAAACCAACGGCAGCTTCGGCAAAAAAGGCGACCGCCTCAACCTCAACATTACCGCCCCCGATTTGTCGCGTTTCGGCTTCGGCTTGGGCGGCCTGCTCAACGCGCGCGGCTACATCTCCGGCAGTTTTTCAGACGGCCTCAAAACCCTTGAAGCCGATTTGAACGGCGAAGCACGCAACTTCAAAGTCGCCGATGCCGTCAACATCCGCACCCTCGACTTCAAGCTTAAGGGTTCGCCCGACACTAACCGTCCGTTGAGTGCCGATATTAAAGGCGAACACATCGCCGTCTCCGGCGGCACGGCCATGATCGACAACGTCAACCTGCTCATCAGCGGCACAGGCTCGCGCCACCACATCCGCGGCAACAGCAGCATGGCGGTGGACAGTAAACGCTACAAGCTCGACCTCGATGCCACCGGCGGTCTCAACAAAGACCAAACCCAATGGAAAGGCACGGTTGACACGCTCGACATCAGCGGCGCGTTCAACCTCAAACTGCAAAACCGCCTCAACCTCGAAGCCGGCAGCGAACGCGTTTCCCTCAGCAGCGCGCGCTGGGTGGCCATGGGCGGCAGCCTCAACCTGCAAAATTTCGTTTGGGACAAGAAAGCCGGCATTACCAGTAAAGGCAGCGCACAAAATCTGCACATTACCGAGTTGCACAACTTCTACACTCCACCCATCGAACACAACCTCGTCTTGGGCGGCGACTGGGATTTGGCGTACAGTCAAAACGCGCGCGGCTTCCTCAACATCAACCGTCAAAGCGGCGACATCATCCTGCCGGGCAAAGACCCGAAAAACAAACAGCCTTTGGGACTTTCCGCGCTCGCCCTGCGCACCCGTTTCCAAAACGGCCGCATCGACAGCACGCTGGAAGGCAACACCCGTTTCGGCAAAGTTGACGGCACCCTTGGCATCGCGCAACAGTTCGGCAACAACATCAACAACGCCCCCGTCAACGGCAAGGTCAATATCAGCGTTCCCGATTTAGGCTCGCTCAAATCCTTTATGCCGGCAACAGCCCAAGGCATTGCAGGCCGTCTGAACGCGACCGCCACCATCGGCGGCCGACTCGGTTCGCCCACCGTCAACAGCAACCTCGACCTCCAAACCAATTACGGCCGTGCCGACAGTACCGTCAACATCGGTCAGGGCACCAGCTTCGATACAGCCCCTCTGAGCGGCAAGCTCAATCTGAACGTCGCCAACCTCGAAGTCTTCCGCAACTTCCTGCCCGTCGGCCAAACCCTCAAAGGCCGTCTGAACGCCGCCGTCAACTTGGCAGGCCGTCTGAACGATCCGCAACTGAGCGGCCTGATTAACGGCGACAACCTCTATTACCGCCATCAAACCCAAGGCCTGATTCTCGACAACGGCGTATTGCGTTCACGCCTGCAGGGTCAAAAATGGGTGATCGACAGCCTCAAATTCCACCGTGGCGGCACGATTGAGCTCAAAGGCGCGGTCAACCTTGCCAACGCCAACCCCGATGTCGACGTGGACATCGTCTTCGACAAATACCGCACCCTCTCGCGTCCAAACCGCCGACTACAGCTCTCCGGCGCGGCCAAAGTCCTCTACAATCCGGTAAAAGGCGTCTCGCTCAACGGCACGCTCGACACCGACTTCGGCAGGTTTGGTTCGCAAAAATCCTCCATGCCGACCCTCGATGACGACGTGGTCGTACTGGGCGAGACTCCAAAAGAAGCAACGGCCACCACGCCGATTAATATGAACCTTGTCCTGAATATCAACGACAATGTCCGTTTTGTCGGCTACGGCGCAGACGTTACCATCGGCGGCAAACTGACCCTCACTTCCCGCCCGGGCGAAACCGTCCAAGGCGTCGGTACCGTGCGCGTTGTCAAAGGCCGCTACAAAGCCTACGGCCAAGACCTCGACATCACCAAAGGCGCGGTTTCCTTCGTCGGCCCGCTGACCGATCCGAACCTCAACATCCGTGCCGAACGCCGTCTCTCCCCGGTCGGTGCAGGTGTCGAAGTTCTCGGCAGCCTTAACAATCCGCGCGTGACCTTGGTTGCCAAAGAAGCCATGAGTGAAAAAGACAAACTCTCCTGGCTCATCCTCAACCGTGCCAGCAGCGGCAGCGATGGCGACAATGCCACGCTCTCTGCGGCCGCCAGCGCATTACTTGCCGGCCAAGTCAACGACCGCATCGGCCTTGTCGATGATTTGGGCTTCACCAGTAAACGCAGCCGCAACGCCCAAACCGGCGAGCTCAACCCTGCCGAACAAGTCCTGACCGTCGGCAAACAGCTCACCAACAACCTCTACGCAGGTTACGAATACGGCATCTCTAGCGCCGAACAATCCGTCAAACTCGTGTACCAACTGACCCGCGCCATCCAAGCCGTTGCCCGCATCGGCACGCGCTCCTCCGGCGGCGAGTTGAAATACACCATCCGCTTTGACAACTGGTTCGGCAAAGACAAACCGGAGCCGGAAGAGCAACAATAAGAGCCGTGAAAAAGGCCGTCTGAAATTTATCTTTCAGACGGCCTTTATCTTGTTCTACCGTATTAGAATCTTCAGCCATACCTCAAAAAACAAAGGTCAACGGCGCAAGTTTAAAAATAAATGCAGCTAAAAAAGTGAACGGCAAACCATGGCTTATTCAAGGTTAGCGATAAATCAAACAGATACAAAAAGGCCGTCTGAAACTGACAGGGGTAGGTTTCAGACGGCCTTTTTTTAATCATCGAAACATCTTATGCATGGCATTGCTGATTAATTCGAGCTGTTTCTTATATTCGCGGCAACAGGGGCAGAGAGACAGGTGCACAGCGAGGGCAATGCGGTTAAAAAGACCGAGGTGCACTTGGTCTTGCTGTTTGGAAATCAGATCGGTTATTTTTCGGCATTTTTTCATGGCATTTTCCTGTCAGGCATGGGAGAACCATTTGATTTGCAGGCACTGGCGCAAGGTTTCACGCGCGCGGTGCATGATGGTGTGGTAGTTGGCATGGCTGATGCCGCATTGTTCGCGGATTTCATCGCTTGAAAAGCCGAGAATCTCTTTCATGGTAAACACGCGGGCGGTATTTTCCGGCAGATGGTAGAGGCAGGTCTGTAAAACTTGATAGAACTCTTTATTGTTCAAACTGGCTTCGGGCGAGTTCCAACCCTGAGGCTGTCCTTCGTCCGTCCAATGCCCGTCGACGGCAAAATGTCCTTCAAAGGCTTCATCCAAAGCTTCTTCGTCGCGCGTAACGAAAACTTGGCGTTGCCGCCCGATTTGGCGCAAACAGTCGGTAATTTTGTTTTTTAAGATTGCAAACAGCCAGCTGCTCACTTGGGCGCCGCCTTTGAAACCCTCGGCCGCACGGTAGGCGGAAAGCATGGTTTCCTGTACGAGGTCTTCCGCCAAATCGGGGCGGTCGGGCAACTGGATACGGGCAAAGCGCAGCAGCAGTTTGCGGGATTCGGCAAGCTCTGCATCGGTCAGTTCGGGTAGGGCCATAATGTATCAGTATGAAATGAATAATAAATATACTTTTGATTTTACGCTGATACGGAAAGAGCATGCGATTGAATCTATAAACGATTTCAGTAGTTTTTTTGTTTCGCCAAAACCAACTGTACCCGTTTCAGACGGCCTTGGTTTATGCCACAACCAAAATGCCCTGTTCCCGCCAATCCGTCCATTTCTGCCTTAATGCTTCCTGCCAAGCGTTTTCAGACGGCATGAACTCTGCCAGCATGGTTTGCAGGCCGTTTAGGGAAGTGGGCGTTTCTGCCAGTGTTTCCAGCAATAATGCACCGAATCCGTCAAGCGTTTGATACATCACGTCGTCTTCACTGTTGCGCCACACCAAAACGGCAGTTTCCACCTCCTGCAATTCATCGGTCACATCATACTGATAACGGCGCACAAAGGCGACGGGAGAAAGGGTGTAAGCTAAATCGTCTGAATCGGCGTGGGTTGTTTGGCTGTCGGTTTGCGCGGTTTCGGCGAGCAGCTGAGTGTGTTCAAAGTCCATCAATGCCAAGAGGTCGTCTGAAAGCGGCAGGCTTTGGCAATATTGGAGGAACTCGCCGGGGATTTCTTGAAAATAGGGCGTTTGGGCGCGCGCGTCGCGGACGAAACCTTCTTTCAGACGGCCCCATTCTTCGCTGTCAAAGTATTGCAGCGTTTCGGTATAACAGCGGTCGATAAAGCTGTGAATATTGTTGCGTATCAGGCGGATATAGACATTCAACCGCTCTTGCGGCAATCCGTCTGCGGCTTTGCCTTCGCGTATGGCTTGGGCAAAGCGGTGTTGGTATTGGGCGGAAGTTTCAGGCTGCACGGCGGTATTCCTTTCCGGCACGCGTTTGATAGTCGGCGATTTTGGCGACTTCGGCTTCGAGTTCGGCAAAAGGCGGGAAATTGAAATCGCGTTCCAACAGGGTGGGCGGGATGGTCGGCAGCTTGGTGTAGGCGAGTTCGAGTAAGTCCCAAACGGTCGGTAAAACTGCCGCGCCGTGGGTATCAATCAACAATTCGGGGGTTTCGACGTCGTGTCCGGCAATGTGGATATAGCACACGCGCTCTGCATCCACATTTTCTAAAAAGGCTTCAGGCGACAACAGGCCGTGGTTGACGGCGTTGACATAAATATTGTTCACATCCAAATGAATACCGCAGTCGGCTTCACGGGCAACGGCGTTGAGGAACTCAACCTCGTTCATCTCGGCAAGCGGAGAATGCAGATAGTAGGAGGTGTTTTCCACGGCAATACGGCAGCCCAACCGGTCTTGCACTTCGCGGATACGGCGCGCGGTATGTTGCACCATTTCTTCAGTGAAAGGCAGCGGCAACAAATCGTAAAGATGACCGCCGTCGTGGCAGTAGCTCAAATGGTCGGAGAAAAACGTGCAGTCATAACGGCGCATCATTTCTTTGATTCCGTCTATCAAGGCAGTATCCAGCGGGGCTTGTCCGCCCAGCGACATAGATAATCCGTGCAACGCCAGCGGCAGCCGCTCTGCCACGCGGTCAAACTGTTTGCGCGCCCTGCCGCCCATTTTCAGCCAGTTTTCGGGGGCGGCTTCGATAAAGCGTATCGGGCTGTCGTCTGAAAGCGAGAGGAAGTCTTCCGCCAAGTCGCGGCGGTAGCCCAAGCCTGCGTGTTGAATCATGGTGATGTCCTGTTATGGTGCCGTATGAACGACAAAGTCGCATTTTTGTTCATAAAATGCGACTTTGTTAAAGGTATGTTGCAGGATTATTTAGAACCGCATTTACCTTCGCCGCATTTGCCTTCTACTACTTTAGCAGCTTTGGCTTTAGATGCTTTGCCTTTTTTAGCGTGAGTTTTTTCCACGGTTGAACCGCATTTGCCTTCGCCACATTTGCCTTCGCTTGCTTTAGAAACAGCGCTTGCACCGCATGCACCTTCACCGGCTTTAACCGCACCGCAAGAGCCTTGAGCAGATTTTTGAACACCTGCTTTGCTGCTTAACGGTTTATCAGCGGCAACAACGCCGGCAGCCAGAGACAGGGACAGTGCACCGGCCAAAGCAGCAGCTACATTTTTTTTCATTTTAACTTCCTTTTTAAAATATGGGTTTAAATAAATCAAGGGATAATATCGGGCATTTAAAGTCGGCCCGCGACCGTGAATCATTAAAGAAAATGCTTGATGCGGCAACAGCGTTTCTTCAGCAGGGCATCCAAAGACAGACGGCCTGCGCCCTGCAATAGGACAGGAAATAAAACCACCAAATAAATCAGTGCCATTTTATAACCGTTGTCGCACACATTGTACCCCAAGCCGGCATGTACCGCAGACCATGCGACAGCTGTTACGACCATCAATCCCAGCGCGGACAGCCGCGTTGCCAAGCCGACAATGAGTAACGCAGGCAAAACCAGTTCTGCCCACATGGCCAAATTCCAGTTGACCGTATCCGGCAACAAATTGAACGGAAAGGGAAATTGACTGTTGATATCTGCAAACCAGTTTTCCCCGTTCCATTTTTCCAGGCCGGACTCAAGAAATTCATACGCGGCAAAAAGCCTGAGCGTCAACAAGCCGAAAGCGGCCTGCCAAGAGGGGGTGGCTGAGGTGTTCATTTATTTTCCTTATCGATGTGTGTCAAATGGGCTGGGACGAAAAATCAATCGGCACCATCCCATATTTCATGCCTGTTTAGACGAGACAGCTTTGGAAAACTGACAAAACAAATAAAGTTATTTTCTTATTCATTGTTTTATAAAGATTAAAAATTCAAAAAGGCCGTCTGAAACACCATGCTTGATTGGGCTTCAGACGGCCTTTGACAATAAACGCGGTCAATTAATCCGCTTGTTTGCACAATTCGACAATTTCCGCTCCGTATTTGTCGGTTTTCTCCTCATTCATGCCGTGGATTTCCGCCAGCTCTGCCAAATCTTGCGGCCGTCGGGCGGCAATGGCGCGCAGGGTAACTTTGCTGCATATCTGATAGGCTTCGAGGCCTTCATGGCGGGCAGTATCGATGTTCCACTGAAGCAGGCGGCGCATCAATCGGCGTTTGCGTTTGTCCTCTTCGCTCAGGCCGTCTGAAAACGGGTGGCAGATGTTTAAAATGCCCTCGCCGTATTGTTCAATACGTTTTTCGCCTAGTTTATACACGCCCAAAAGGTCGATGGGTTCGGCAGGCGTATTGGTCAACAAATCGTCCATACTTTCGTTGGAGAATACCGTACCCAGCGTTACTTGATCGGCACTTGCCTGCTGCTCGCGCCAAGTTTCCAAAGCGTGTTTTAAGGCCTGTTCGCGCTCGCCCAAACTGTGGATAACTTGTGTGCTGTCTGTGGAAACCGTACCGGCTTCGGCTATTTCGCAAACATCGAGTATCTCCAAACCGAATTTATTGATTTTCGCCTCACCCAAGCCGTAGATTTGATGTAAATCTTCCAAACTTCGGGGCATTTTTTCGACAATATCGCGCAAGGTTTTGTCGCCGCAAACCACATAGGCCGGCACTTCCTCTGCCCGGGCGCGTTGTTGCCGCCATTGGCGCAATGCCTGCCACAAACGCTCTTCGCGCTCGGTACGCAACCAATCGTCTTTCGGCTTTTGAGTGGCCGTTTTTTCGCGACGCAAGGGGCGCAGCATGACTTCGGTTTCGCCCTTGAGGACTTTTTTTGCCGCTTCGGTCAGCTGCAAGGCTTGATGTTGCTCGACGTTGACGGTGAGATAGCCCAGGCTGATGCACTGGCGGATGACGCTGCGCCACTCCTTGTCGGTCTGTTCGCTGCCGATGCCGAATGTGGATAACTTGTCATGGCCGTTGCGCTGTATCCAATCATCGCTTTTACCGCGCAAAAGGTTGGTGATGTAACCGGCGGCAAAACGTTGTCCGGAGCGGTACACGCAGCTGAGTAATTTTTGCACCAACACCGTACCGTCAAACCGCACGGGCGGATGCAGGCAGTTGTCGCAATGGCCGCAGGGTTCGGATTCTTCGCCAAAATGTTTGAGCAGCAGTACGCGGCGGCAGGTGGCGGTTTCGCAGACGGAAAGCATGGCATCGAGTTTTTGCATTTCGATTTGCTTTTGCATCTCGTCGCTGTTGCCCTCGGCAATCCGTTCGCGCAACAACACCCAATCGTTCAAGCCGTAACACAGCCAGCTCACGGCAGGCAGCCCATCTCGGCCGGCGCGCCCCGATTCTTGATAGAAATGTTCGATACTCTGGGGCATATCGAGATGGGCGACAAAGCGCACGTCGGGTTTGTCTATGCCCATGCCGAACGCCACGGTCGCCACCACAATAATATTGTCTTCATGCGTAAAGCGGCGTTGGTTTTCCTCGCGCACGTCCATGCTCAAACCGGCATGATACGGAATCGCCTCCAAGCCGTTTTCACACAAAAACTGCGCCACATCCTCGACTTTTTTACGGCTTAGGCAATACACAATGCCGCTTTGCCCATGCATCTGCTTGCGGATGAAATCCAGTAATTGTTTTTTGCCATTATTTTTTTCGATAACCTGATAATAAATATTCGGGCGGTCAAAGCTGGAGATAAATTCGGGCGCATTGTCCAAGTGCAGATAATGCTTGATGTCGGCGCGCGTGGCCGCATCGGCGGTAGCGGTCAGGGCGATGCGCGGGATGTTCGGATAGCGTTCGGCAAGCATGCCAAGCTGTTGATATTCAGGGCGGAAATCGTGTCCCCATTGGCTGACGCAATGCGCCTCATCAATGGCAAACAGGCTGACGGTTTGTTGGTCGAGAAAACGTAAAAAGCGGTCGGTAACCAAGCGTTCCGGCGCGACATAAAGCAGTTTCAGACGGCCTTGGGCAAGCTTGTCGGCAATCTCGCGCGCCTCATCTGCCGATATGCTGCTGTTGACTGCCGCCGCTTCAATCCCGGCCACATGCAGGCTGGCCACTTGGTCGTTCATCAGCGCAATCAGTGGCGATACGACAACCGCCACGCCTTCGCGCATCAGCGCCGGAATCTGGTAACACAAAGACTTGCCCCCGCCCGTCGGCATCAGCACCATCAAACTCTCGCCTCCGGCCAAAGCATTGACGATAGCCTCCTGCTTGCCACGAAATTCGGGATAACCGAATACTTCGTGCAAAATCTGTTTGGCGGTCGGCTGAGGCATAATGATTCCGTAGAATAGGGGAAAGCGTTATTTTAACGGTTTTACACCCGCGTATGTGCGGAACATTTTGCCGCTGCTTTTTCAGACGACCTCAAATTCAAATCTATCAAATTTATTTAATTTTAAATAAAGATTTGTTTTATTTTGAATGAAATGTATAAAGGCCGTCTGAATCCTAATCTTCGGATTTCAGACGGCCTTTTCAAAAATAAAATCTTTAGGCTTTTTTGACGAACTCAGACTTCAAATTCATCGCGCTGCCATCGATTTTACAACCGATATTGTGGTCGCCCTCTTGCAAGCGGATGCCTTTGACTTTGGTGCCTTGCTTGATGACCATAGAGCTGCCTTTGACTTTCAGATCTTTAATCAAGACAACCGTATCACCATCTTGCAAGACCGCGCCGTTGGCATCTTTGACTTCCAAGGCATCATCGCCGGTAGCCGCAGCATCGGCCTCGTTCCACTCATGGGCGCACTCAGGGCAAACGTATTGAGCGCCGTCTTCGTAAGTGTATTCGGAGTGGCATTTCGGGCAGGGAGGTAGGGACATGAGGTTTCCTTATAAATATGATAAAAGAAGCGTAAAACGCAAATAATACAATGTCTAAATTATTGCTTCGCCTTGCTGCCGCCTGCGCCGTAAACGGCATTCCAAGCCGCGTCCAACATCTGGCCGGCTTGTTGCAGCTTGGCATTTTGCTGCTCTTTCTGAGCCAAGGCCGTCTGAATTTCGCCTTTCAAACGGTCAATATCGGATTGCGCAGCCTGCAAACGGCGCTGCGCGCTTTCCAAATCACTTTGCAGGGAAATGATTTTGCTGTCGTTGCTGTTTTGCTCATGCAAAGCGGCACGGTAAACCGATTGGATGGACAACAAACGGTCTTCCGCCTCACCGGCATACGCCGCGGCGGCGGATAACATCATCAGGGCAAGTAAGGTTTTTTTCATGGGTTTTCCTTTAAAGTTGTTTGATTTGTAAAGTAAAGCGCAGAGCCGATTTTTCAACCGCCAAGTTTACATAATATGCTTGTTGGTCTTTATTCTTGATGGTTTATTTTATCCAATCCGGACATTCAGGCTGCCGATAAAAGTTAATTTAATCAACTGTTGTGGCAGGCAGGTGGCTATTATTTTCTCATATTCTCCGCCTTATTCCATTATTTTCTGGTTTTATTATAAAAGGCCGTCTGAAAACTTGGCATCCCCAGTTTTCAGACGGCCTTTTTGAATTTCACAACGATCGCTCAGCCTCTCGTCAAAAAACTTTCCTGTATTTTTAAATTACAGTCATATTTAAATATGTAAATATGATTTATCTATTGTAAAATTTACCCTTTAGTCATGCCGGAGCATATGGTGTTACGGCTGTCTGCATCTTTTTTAATTCTTCTTTTATGAGAACCCTTATGATGAAAAGCAACCGTCTCGCCTATGCCGTTTTGGCAGCCCTACTATCCATCCAAACCCTGCCGGCATCTGCAGCCAAAGCTGATACCGCTTCTGCCGTCGAGGCATCCGGGCAAGAAGCGCAACAAGCCTCAGACTCTATCGCAAACTACGTTGATGACCAAATCGTCCAAGGCCCGGCAACCGTTGATTTGGGTAATCAGGCTAAACTGAAACTGCCTGCAAAAATGGTCTTTGTGAAAAAAAATCGCGCCAACGCCATGATGAGGGAAGCAGGCAACGCCACAGATCCCAACCGCTACGGCCTGATTCTCCCCGAGTCGGAAAACGAGGACAGTGACACCAATTGGATAGTAGACCTGACCTTTACTGATTCCGGCTACATCAAAGACGATGATGCCAAAGAATGGGATGTTGAAGCCATGCTCGAGCAGCTGAAAGAAGGCACCGAGGAACAAAACAAAGAGCGAGCCTCCCGCAACCTACCGGAAATAGAAACTCGCGGCTGGGTGGAAAAACCGCAATATGATGCAAAGACCCATCGTCTGATTTGGTCGATTGACGTTTTGAATAAAAACGAACCCGACCCCAATCCTACCATCAACTACAATACTTTCCAGCTTGGACGCGAAGGCTATATTGAATTGACTATGATCGCCGACTTGAAAAGCATAGATCAATACAAACCTATTGTGCAAGAATTGTTGGGCAATATCGAATTCAACGAGGGCAAGCGTTATAGCGATTTCAATGCGGCAACCGACAAAGTGGCCGAATACGGACTGGCTGCCTTGGTTGGCGGTATCGCTGCAAAAAAACTGGGATTATTGGCCTTGGCCGGCGCATTACTGGCTAAATTCGGCAAACTGATTATTTTCGGTGCTCTTGCAGTAGGCGCATTGTTTAAAGGCCTATGGCGCAAAAAAGATAAAAACAAACCGAACGAAGAAGAATAAATAAATCCTGTTCAAAATAAAAAGGCCGTCTGAAACATTTCAGACGGCCTTTTATCATTCATGCCTTACGAACGAATCCGTTTCAACACTTCTTCCTTGCCGATTAATGCCAACACGGCATCGACGCTGGGCGTTTTCGCCGTGCCGCAGACGGCGAGGCGCAGGGGCATGCCGAGTTTGCCCATTTTGATGCCTTCTTCGTCGCAGAAGGGTTTGAAAAGGTCATGGATGACTTCGGCGGTCCAGTCTTCCAAACCTTCGAGGCGTTCGGCAAAGCGCAGCATACGGGTGGCGGCTTCGTCGTCCCAGTGTTTCTGCATGTCCGCTTCGGCAGGCGTTTGTTTGACGTAGAAGTAGAGGCACTCGTCGGCGAGGGTGTTCAGGTCTTGGGCGCGGTCTTTGACCAGTGCCAACACGTCTTCCAAAGCAGGTTTTGCCGTGTCGTAAATATCGCGCAGGGCAAGGCGGGGTTTGATGAGTTCGGCGAGTTTTTCGTTGGACGTGATTTTGATGTGTTCGCCGTTGATCCAGTAGAGTTTCTTCAAGTCCATGCGGCTTGGAGATGGGGAGACGTCTTTCAAATCAAACCATTCGATGAATTGTTCCATTGTGAAGAATTCGTCGTCGCCGTGCGCCCAACCCAAGCGTGCCAGATAGTTGAGCATGGCTTCAGGCAGGATACCCATTGCGCCAAAGTCGGTAATGGCAACGGTATCGCCGCTGCGTTTGGAGATTTTTTTGCCTTGTTCGTTAAGAATCATAGGCAGGTGGCCGTATTCGGGCAGATTTGCACCGATGGCTTTTAAGATGTTGATTTGTTTCGGGGTGTTGTTCACATGGTCATCACCGCGGATAACGTGGGTAATACCCATGTCGTAGTCGTCCACGACGACGCAGAAGTTGTAGGTCGGCGTGCCGTCGGCGCGGGCGATAATCAGGTCGTCGAGCGCTTCGTTGGGAATGGAGATTTCGCCTTTGACCAAGTCCGTCCACTGGGTAACGCCGTCCAAAGGCGTTTTGAAGCGGACGACAGGTTGCACGTCGGCAGGGATTTCGGGCAGGGTTTTGCCTGCTTCGGGGCGCCAGCGGCGGTCGTAAGTCGCCGTGCCTTCTTTTTCGGCTTTCTCGCGCATGCCTTCCAACTCTTCTTTGCTGCAATAGCAGTAGTAGGCATGGCCTTTTTCTAAAAGTTCGGCAATGACCTCTTTGTAGCGGTCGAAACGGCGAGTTTGGTAAACGACGTTGTCGGCGTTGTCGTAGTTCAGGCCGACCCATTTCATGCCGTCGAGGATGATGTTGACGGATTCGGCAGTAGAGCGCGCCAAGTCGGTGTCTTCGATACGCAATAAGAATTCGCCTTTATGATGGCGGGCAAACGCCCATGAGAACAGGGCGGTACGTACGCCGCCGATGTGCAGGTAGCCGGTGGGGCTAGGGGCGAAACGGGTTTTGACGGTCATGATGGCTCCAAAGTCTTTGAAAACAGGTATTTTACTTTTTCGGCAAGGTTTAAACAATGTACGGCCGTCTGAAAATAATGTCAGCGCAGAAGGACCGCCTGGGAACTTTTCTCCTGAAAACAAATCAAATATAATGATAATTATTTCTTTTAAAGGATCCACTCATGAACAAACGCGCTTTATTTGCCGCCCTCGCCCTCCTGCCCCTTTTTGCCCAAGCCGAAATCAAAACTATTAAAGACGTATTGGGACGCGAAGTCAAAGTCGATGTCCCTGTCAAACGCGCGGTTTTGGCGTTTTACTATCCCGACTATATCGCGGTAACGGGCGCGGACAAATTTAAAAACGTCATCGGCATTTCGCGTGAGTTTTGGGAGAAATTCAATCCCGGCAGCTGGGCGATGTTCAAACAGAAGCTGCCTACGCTGCAAAACATTGCGGACATCGGCAACATCAACACCGGCACGTTTTCACTGGAGAAAACGCTCGCGCTCAAGCCGGACGTATTGATTCTGGCCGACTGGCAGTATAAGGCCGTCGCCACCCACCTGCCGCGCATTAAAGCGGCAGGCATACCCGTCGTCGTGGTCGATTTCAACGCCGAAACCGTCGCGCGGCACACGCGCAGTGCGGAAATTTTCGGCGAACTCAACGGTACGCAGGCGCGCGCCCAAAAAATTGCCGCCGAATACGCCCGAGGCATTGCCGATATCCAAAAACGCGTCGCGCGCGCCAAGCAGTCCAAACCGAAAATCTATATCGAGTTCGGCGACAAAGGCCCGTCCGAATACAGCTACACCTTCGGTAAAGATATGTGGGGCGCGATTGCCGACACAGCAGGCGGCAACAATATCGCCGCGCCTTACGTTAAAAACTGGGGACCGATAAACCCTGAAAAATTCCTGACGGCCAAACCCGACGTCATCGTCATTTCGGGGACGGAAAACGGCCATAAAGACAAGCCTGACATTATGGCGATGGGCATAGGCATCAGCCAGGCCGATGCGCAACGCCGCCTGGCCGGATTTGTCAAACGCAAAGGCTGGGCAGACATTCCTGCCGTCAAAAACAAACGCGTTTACGGCATCTACCACACCGCCTCCCGCTCGCTCGCCGATTTGGCCAGCGCGCAATTTATCGCCAAAACCCTGTATCCGCAGCAGTTTGCCGACATAGACCCAAACAAGACCTATCTGGACTTCTACCGCAAATACCTGCCCGTCGTGCCGGACGGTACGTTTTACATCCAATTGAAATAGCGGCTGCAAAAATCATAGGCTCAGGCCGTCTGAAGATTCAGACGGCCTGAACATGCTATGCCGATAAAAATTTAATGAGTATAATTACTGTTCTTTCAACAAAATTACTGGGTACGTATGAACGGACAAAACCAAATCGGCCATCAGCAGGCTCCTGTTGTAAGCGTCAAAGAATGGTTGCTAACAAACTTGATTTTGATGATTCCGCTAGTCAATATAGTTATGATGCTTGTGTGGGCATTCAGCTCAAACACCAATCCGAATAAAGCCAATTATTTCAAGGCTGCCTTGATTCTGTTTGCCATCGTAATGGCAATTTATCTGGTACTGGCTGTAGTCATTTTTGGCAGTATAGCTGCAAATCAATATCAATAAGTAAGCATACATTTAGGCCGTCTGAAACCTAAAAGGATTCAGACGGCCTTTTACATGGATTACCGAAGGCTCAACCACCTATCCAATTCCAAACGGCATCGCTCCATTTGCCGATACGGTAGAGAAACAATGAATAGCTCTCCTGCATCAGAAACTTAGCTTTCTTGCTGCGCTCGTCAAAGCGCGTGGTCGGAGTGGCGGAGAACTGCGCATCTGACAAGCCCAAATCGGCGGCCATTTCTTCGGCACGCGCCAAATGATACGGGTCGCTGACAACGATAATGCTGCCGACTCCGTTGGCGTGCATGATGGGGACGATATTGCGCAGGTTTTCGTAAGTGTTGCGCGACGTGTTTTCAAATAGGATATTGTGCGCCGGTATGCCCTGCTTGAGCGCGTATCGGCGCCCCACTTCGGCTTCGGTCATAAATCCTTTTTTGGGTGTACCGCCGGTGAAAATGATTTTGCCGACCCGATGGCTTTGGTAGAGCGTGATAGCGTGGTTGATGCGCTCACGGAATACCGGCGACGGGCGTTTGTCCCACGCCGCCGCACCCAACACCACCGCCGCATCGGCATGAGCGCCCTTCGGCAAGGTTTGCAAACCTGTCCGGTAAATCTGCCATGTGCCGGTCAAAAAAATACCGCACACCAGCAAAACGCTCAAAGCAAGGCCGCGAAACAGGTAATATCGCAGGCCATTGCGGCTTTTAAGCAGGGAAATCATCTTCAGACAGCCTTATCCAACCCCGTCAGCCGAGTAGGGCGGCAATGTTTTCCAACGGACGGCCGATGGCTGCGCGCGTAGGCGTTACCAAAACGGGACGCTCGAGCAGGGCAGGGTGTTCGACGATTGCCTGAAGCAGGGCGGCATTGTCCAAATCGGGATTGTCCAAACCCAATTCTTTGTACAAATCGTCTTTCGTGCGCATCATGCCGCGCACCGATTCGATGCCGAGTTTGGCAAACATATCCTGCAAAGTCGCCAAATCAGGCGCGGTATCCAGATATTTGACTACATCGGCGGCAACGCCTTTTTCTTCGAGCAAAGCCAGCGCGGCACGCGATTTGCTGCAACGCGGGTTGTGATAAAGTGTGAATTCAGACGGCATGAAAGTCTCCGTATTATTGCAAAATCATTCAATGATGGCGGTTATTATCGTCTGCAACTGATTTTTACTCAAACTTTTTACCTGATATCTTGATATGAATCGGTAGGCATACCCACCAAACCGTTTTACAATAAACACAATTTCGATTGGCAACCTCAAGGATACAACCATGAAAGCCTTAACCGCCCTTCTCTTGTCCGCCACCGTTTTTACCTCTGCGCCGGCCTTTGCCGCCGATGAAACAGCAGGTTGGCAGGACAACAAACCGCAAAGCCTGGAATCGCTCAAAGCCCCCGTGCGCGTGGTCAACCTTTGGGCAACCTGGTGCGGCCCCTGCCGTAAAGAAATGCCCGCCATGTCGGCATGGTACAAAGCTCAGAAAAAAGGCAGCGTCGATATGGTCGGCATCGCGCTGGATACGACCGACAACATCGGCAAGTTCCTGAAACAAACGCCGGTCAGCTATCCGATTTGGCGTTACACCGGCGCCAACAGCCGCAACTTCATGAAAGCCCACGGCAACAACGTCGGCGTATTGCCCTTCACTGTCGTCGAAGCGCCGAAATGCGGCTACAAACAAACCATCACCGGCGAAGTCAACGAAAAAAGCCTGACCGCCGCCGTGAATTTGGCCAAAACCAAATGTAAATAAAACAGCGGATAAGGTGCTTAACCTACGCTGATACCGAGGCCGTCTGAAACCCAATCGTTCAGACGGCCCTTTTTCAAACCATATTGCTTTGTGTTGCAAACCGGCAGTGTCTCCACAGGCAGAACCGAGGTTTCACTATCAAAAAGCAGCCGAAATATTTATAATCTGTGAATATCCCCATTTTTTCAGACGGCATGTTGCCCTATCGATGACGCCGGCCGTCTGACTCCCTATTTTCAGGAAAACCCATGATCCGTTTCGAACAAGTTTCCAAAACCTATCCCGGCGGTTTCGAAGCCCTGAAAAATGTCAGTTTCCAGATTAACAAAGGTGAGATGATTTTTATCGCCGGCCATTCGGGTTCGGGCAAATCCACCATTTTGAAGCTGATTTCAGGCATTACCAAGCCTACCAAAGGCAAGGTTTGGTTCAACAATCAAGACCTCGGCACCTTGAGCGACAATCAGATCGGCTTTATGCGCCAACATATCGGCATTGTCTTCCAAGACCACAAAATCCTCTACGACCGCAATGTCTTGCAAAACGTTATCCTGCCTTTGCGGATCAGCGGCTACCAGCCGCGCAAAGCTGAAGAGCGCGCGCGTATTGCGATTGAGAAAGTCGGCTTGAAAGGCCGCGAAAACGATATGCCCATCACTTTGTCCGGCGGCGAACAACAACGTTTGTGCATCGCGCGCGCAGTGGTTCACCAACCCAGCCTGCTGATCGCCGACGAGCCGTCCGCCAGCCTCGACCGCGCCTATGCGCTGGATATTATGGAATTGTTCAAAACCTTCCATGAAGCAGGCACGACCGTGATCGTTGCGGCGCACGATGAAACGCTGATGGCGGATTACGGCCACCGCGTCTTGCGCCTGCAGAAAGGACGCCTCGCATGAGTATGATTCATTACATCTCGTTACACGTCGAATCGGCGCGCGCCGCGCTCAAAGAGCTTCTGCGCCAACCCATCGGCACGCTGCTGACCCTGCTCATGCTTGCCGTTGCCATGACCTTGCCGCTGTTTATGTATTTGGGTATCCAAAGCGGGCAAAGCGTATTGGGCAAACTCAACGAATCGCCACAGATTACGGTTTATATGGACACTGATGCAGCAAGTTCTGATGCCGATACGGTGAAAAACCTGCTCCAGCGCGACAGCCGTATCGATAAAGTCCGCTTTATCAGCAAGCAGGAAGGTTTGGAAGAATTGCAAACCAATCTCGACCAAAACCTCGTTTCCATGCTCGATGGCAACCCATTGCCCGACGTCTTTATCGTTACACCCGACCCTGCCACTTCTCCGGATCAGATGCAGGCCATCTATAAAGACATTACCAAACTGCCGCGCGTCGAATCAGCAACCATGGATACCGAATGGGTACAGACCCTTTATCGTATTAACGAATTTATCCGCAAGATTTTGTGGTTCCTCTCGCTGACTTTGGGCATGGCCTTTGTCTTGGTCGCACACAACACCATCCGCCTGCAAATCCTCAGCCGCAAGGAAGAGTTGGAAATCACCAAGCTGTTGGGTGCGCCCGCTTCCTTCATCCGCCGTCCTTTCCTTTATCAGGCAATGTGGCAGAGTATTTTCTCAGCCGCCGTCAGCTTGGGCTTGTCGGCTTGGCTGCTGGCCGAAGTACGGCCGCTGGTGGACGCGATTTTCAAACCCTACGGTCTGAACATCGGCTGGCGTTTCTTCACATTTAGCGAAGTGTCGCTGGTATTCGGCTTCGTCATCGCGCTGGGCATATTCGGCGCATGGCTGGCCACCACGCAACACCTCTTAGGCTTCAAAGCCAAAAAATAAGCCTTGGCAAACAGGCCGTCTGAACCATTCAGACGGCCTGAAATCTTATCCTTTCGCAACTTAAACAAACCTTGTGAAAATTTAATACTGCCAAATCTAACAGCAAGGGCATAATCCCTTATAATTGATGGTCTATTATCCATCTCATTTCATTTGTGCGGCATAAACCGTGCAGACAAATAACGAAAGACATCCTGTGGACAAACTCAAAATCTCTGCCAACGGCCCCCTCAACGGCGAAATCATCGTATCCGGCGCAAAAAATGCCGCCCTGCCGCTGATGTGTGCCGGTCTGCTGACTTCCGGCACTTTACGCTTGAAAAACGTACCCATGCTCGCCGACGTCAAAACCACCCAAAAACTGCTGCAAGGCATGGGCGCACGCGTTTTGACCGACAACATCTCCGAATTTGAAATCAACGGCGGCACCGTCAACAACACCTGCGCACCTTACGAGCTGGTAAAAACCATGCGCGCATCCATCTTGGTTTTGGGCCCGACCCTCGCCCGCTTCGGCGAAGCCCAAGTCAGCCTGCCCGGCGGTTGCGCCATCGGTTCGCGCCCGGTTGACCAACACCTCAAAGGCCTCGAGACCATGGGTGCGGAAATCACCATCGAACACGGCTACGTCAAAGCCAAAGGTCGTCTGAAAGGCACGCGCGTGGTGATGGATATGATTACCGTCGGCGGTACGGAAAACCTGCTGATGGCGGCGACCCTCGCCGAAGGCACAACCATCCTCGAAAACTGCGCCATCGAACCCGAAGTCGTCGATTTGGCGGAATGCCTCGTCAAAATGGGCGCGAAAATCAGCGGCATCGGTACATCAACCATGACCGTCGAAGGCGTGAAAGAGCTGCACGGCTGCGAACACAGCGTCGTTCCCGACCGCATCGAAGCCGGTACCTTCCTTTGCGCCGTCGCCATGACCGGCGGCAAAGTCGTCCTGCGCAAAGCCGCGCCTAAAACCATGGAAGTCGTTTTGGACAAACTCGTCGAAGCCGGCGCCATCATCGAAGCGGGCGACGACTGGATTTCCATCGACATGCAGCAACGGCCGAAAGCGGTAAACATCCGCACCACCGAACACCCTGGCTTCCCGACCGACATGCAGGCGCAGTTTATGGCGATGAACGCCGTTGCCGAAGGCGACAGCCGCGTCGTCGAAACCATCTTTGAAAACCGCTTCATGCACGTTCCCGAACTCAACCGCATGGGCGCGAACATCACTACTGAAGGCAACACCGCCTACATCAAAGGCGTGGAAAAACTCTCCGGCGCCGTCGTGATGGCAACCGACCTACGTGCCTCCGCCAGCCTCGTTATGGCAGGCTTGGTCGCAGATGGCGAAACCATCGTCGAACGTATCTACCACCTCGACCGCGGCTATGAATACATCGAGAAAAAACTCGGCGGCGTAGGCGCAAAAATCGAACGCGTACGCGGTTGATTCCATACGCAGCCGATAAATAAAAGGCCGTCTGAAAACAAAATCTAGCAAACACGCTATGCTTGTTTTCAGACGGCCTATCTACTTGTGAAATAAAAAGCAGGTAACTAAGATAAGAAATAGGATTTTTCGATTAGTAAACACTCAGAAAACCCACCTTCCAATCTTTTCAAAATTAATCTGGTTTATATAAACAGCATCATTAAAGCAGTAGAAAAGCCGATAATTATTCACTACTAATCCTCCATATAATCAATATACATTATGAATGATTCATCACACACAACAAAGAAACGGATAACCCGTTATGGCCATAAACTATGTTTCTTTATTGCCATTTTCATTTGGATTTGTTCCTTATTTCAAAATGTATTTACTTTTGGAAAAGAAGGACAATATGAGGGATTTTTTGTTCTAATTATTGGAACAATATTTGGACCTGGTTTAGGACACATTGGATATTTTGCTGTTTATGCAAATTATATTTGGTTCATTTTAATATTCATATCTCTTATCCGACCGCAAGCAAAAAAATTTATCTTTACTTTGCATGGATTATTATGGGTTGTGGCGCTACTTACATTTACCTTAAACGAAGTAATTGTGAATGAAGCAGGAGGACATGCAAAACCAACTTACGGATTAGGATTGTATTTATGGTTTACAGCGTTTTTATTGACAACCATCGCAGAATTTCTAAAACAGCGTATTTATCAAAATTTGAAAGAAAATACAAAAAGAATAAAGTAACAACAAATACTCCTGTATACTTTGAATTACTCCTGTATACTTTGAATCAAGATTCAAAATCTCATTGTAGAAGGAAGCCTTATGAAACCTTTTATCTTGCTATTCGGTCTCTGTGCCGCTTTATCATTAACCGCCTGCAACAAGGAGAAAAACGTGTACGAAGAATATGGCTTTAAAGAATCGGATTTCCCCACCTATAAACTGCCGAAAGGAGATGCTCCTCCAAAGGATGTTAAAATTAACCCAAACCGTAAAGAACATTATCAAGCTGTGGTTAAAATTAAAGATGCGCCTCTAGCTTTCCAAATTGTGACGGGAGATGAACTTTACCAATCGGAAAACTGCAAATATGTAACCAATCGTTGGGTAGGTGCGACAACGTGGCCTCAATACCGAAAAAAACTGGAGATGACTAAAATTGATAATAATACATATGCTACAGACTTTTATTCGGATACTCCTTTAGATGAAGATTACTATGGGGAAGGCGTATGTAAATGGCAGTTTTTAAGTGCTGCCATAGTAATGGAACCAACAGGAAAAGATAAGCGAGAAACAGCTTTGATTGTCCGTATTGATTCGGAAGATTTAAAAAAACTGACTGAGGAAAATCCTGAATTAAAAGTAACCAATCATTATGAAAAAAACCTTTATCCCATAGCAACCGAATTTCAAGGTAATGGTTCAATTGATAGCGGATATTCTGATAGAGGTATTGAAAGTTGGCATAAAAATGTGGCGGATTATAAACCGGATTCTCTTTTTACAGTTGAATTAACATTAAGAAAGGTTGAAAAATGAGAGCATTGAATAGTCAGGATTTTGCCCTGCTGTCTGATCACATTTATGGGAAGAAAGATGAAAACGGCGAAAAAAAACTGGTTTTTGATAACGAAAAAAATAAAGAAATAACTTTAAACGGTATTAAATATGCTGTTGAAAGAATCAGCGACAATCCCAAAAATGGTTATTTTGGTGCCATTTACCGTCGCTTAGATACCAACGAGTTAGTAGTCGTCCACAGAGGTACAGAGTTTGAAACACGCCAAGACCGAGAAGCCGATATGCGTATGGTTAAAAGCCATACCAATCCTCAGTACAACGATGCTAGAGCATTAACTGAAGTGGCGAATGCAATGGCAAAACATAACGGGGCAAAAATCTACCAAACCGGTCACTCCTTAGGAGGAGCACTTGCCCAGTTATGTGGCAATCGCTATGGTCAACGCACTGAAACTTTTAATGCCTTTGGCGCAGCAGGCTTGAAAGAAGCCCTTCCAATCAACCCATTAGCGGACAGATTAATCATTAATCACCGTATGGGTGGAGACTATGTCTCATCTGCAAGCAATCATTTAGGCAGAAGTATTTTGTATACTACAAAAAACGAAGTAGATAATCTGCGTAAAGGTGGTTTTGCCACACAAGATACTTCGGATGACAACTTTTTGGCTAACAAGTGGAATCTTTACTCATCTCATGCTATAAACAATTTTACCCCTGAAAAGGGATTATCTGTTTTATCTCCACATTCTCCAGCTCATCAACTGGCTGAAGAAAATATGGCTATGCTGAGCAGATTTAATAATCTAGTAAAAGAAAAAATTCGTCAATCACCACAATCATTTGAAAAATATATTAACTGGGCGGACAAATTTATTGCAGAAAACCAACCGCAGTATTCAAATCCATATGAACAACAGGATCGTCCTCAATACGCCTTTTTAGATCTGCAAATAAATGCTAGCAAACTACAAAACTTTTCCCCTGAAAATCAAAAGTTCTTCAATACTGCAATGGTGCACCTAACGACGTATCATAAGACAAACAATCTGCCTATTGATGAGAAAAAGCTGCAAAATTCCGCGATGGCACTTACCGCCTTGGCTCAGTCAAAAAATATCACTGATCTTACTTTATTTAGTGTAAAAAACGACCAGTATCTAATCGGGAACCGAAATCCTACATTAAATCTTGCCTCTATGGATATAGGACTATCTGCATCTATTCCCGTGGAAAAGAGCTTTAATCAAATTCAGCAAACGGCTGAATATGAAGAGCAACAGAAACAATTAGCGCAATCTCAATCGCGTGGAATGAGCATTGGGTAACAATCTTTCTGCCAAGTCTCAAAAGGCCGTCTGAAACACCAGCAATCGGGTTTCAGACGGCCTTTGCGTATTGTTTTGCGGTATAATTCCCGATATCTTTATCCATTGTTTTTAAAAGCACAAACCATGACACGCAAAATCCTTGTCACTTCCGCGCTGCCGTATGCCAACGGCAGTATTCACCTCGGCCACATGGTCGAACACATCCAAACCGACGTTTGGGTGCGCTTCCAAAAACTGCGCGGCCACGAGTGCCACTACTGCTGCGCCGACGACACCCACGGCACGCCCGTGATGCTTGCCGCGCAAAAACAAGGCATCGCGCCTGAAGACATGATTGCCAAAGTGCGCGAAGAGCACCTCGCCGACTTTACCGGTTTCAACATCGGCTACGACAATTATTACAGCACCCACTCCCCTGAAAACAAACAGTTTTCCCAAGACATTTACCGCGCGCTGAAAGCCAACGGCAAGATTGAGAGCCGCGTCATCGAGCAGCTTTTCGACCCCGAAAAACAAATGTTCCTGCCCGACCGCTTTGTCAAAGGCGAATGCCCCAAATGCCACGCCCAAGACCAATACGGCGACAACTGCGAAGTTTGCGGCACGACCTATTCCCCGACCGAACTGATCAACCCGTATTCCGCCGTATCCGGTGCCAAACCCGAATTGCGCGAATCCGAACACTTCTTCTTCAAACTGGGCGAATGCGCCGACTTTCTCAAAGCCTGGACTTCCGGCAACAACCCGCACGACGGCAAGCCCCATCTGCAACCCGAAGCCCTCAACAAAATGAAAGAATGGCTGGGCGAAGGAGAAGAAACCACCCTGTCCGACTGGGATATTTCCCGCGACGCGCCGTATTTCGGTTTTGAAATCCCCGACGCGCCGGGCAAATACTTCTACGTCTGGCTGGACGCGCCCGTCGGCTACATGGCGTCGTTTAAAAACCTGTGCGACCGCATCGGCATCGATTTTGACGAATACTTCAAAGCCAACAGCCAAACCGAGATGTACCACTTCATCGGCAAAGACATCCTCTATTTCCACGCCCTGTTCTGGCCCGCCATGTTGCATTTCTCCGGCCACCGCGACCCGACCGGCGTGTACGCACACGGCTTTTTGACCGTGGACGGACAAAAAATGTCCAAATCGCGCGGCACCTTCATCACCGCCAAATCCTATCTGGAACAAGGCCTGAACCCCGAGTGGATGCGCTACTACATCGCCGCCAAACTCAACAGCAAAATCGAAGACATCGATTTGAACCTGCAAGACTTTATCAGCCGCGTCAACAGCGACCTCGTCGGCAAATACGTCAACATCGCCGCCCGCGCGTCAGGTTTCATCGCCAAACGCTTTGAAGGTCGTCTGAAAGACGTTTCAGGCAGCGCATTGCTGGCAAAACTCGCTGCCGAAAGCGACACCATCGCCGAGCAATACGAAAACCGCGAATACGCCCGCGCCCTACGCGACATCATGGCATTGGCAGATGCCGTGAACGAATACGTCGATGCCAACAAGCCGTGGGAGCTGAACAAATTTCTGGAATCTCCGAAATACAAATGGAGATTTACTAAGAAAGACAATGCTAAATTAGCAAACTTACCTGACTTGAATTCTGACTTGAATGATGAACTTTTTACCAAACCAGTCATTATTAAAAATGATTTAGCTGATTTAAATAAATTTATTAATTCACTTCCTAAAAATAAAAAAGATATTTTCCAAAAAGAAAAAGAAACTTTCTCATTGGAAAACTATGAAAAAGTTAAAGAATCAATTCTAAGGTATTCACAAAAGGAAGGAAGAAAAATTCTCGAGGATTATAATAATGCCCCTAACCACAGCCCATACCCCCTGAGCTTAGAGGAAATTCAATCTGAAGATTTGGCGACTACTATTGCTGACTTATGGATCAATATTAAGGTACTGGATACGTATCATATATTAGATGATTTGCTGCACGAAGTATGCAGCGAACTCATCAACGCCTTCACCATGCTGACCGCCTACCTCGCCCCCGTGTTGCCGCAAACCGCCGCCAACGCCGCGCGTTTCCTCAATCTGGACGCGATTACTTGGGCAAACACGCGCGAAACCTTGGGCGAACACGCCATCAACAAATACGAACATTTAATGCAACGAGTGGAGCAAAAACAAGTGGACGATTTAATCGAAGCCAACAAACAAAGCATTCAGACGACCCCCGCGCCTGCCGCCGAAGAGAGCAAATACGAAAAAGTCGCCGAACAGGCCAGCTTTGACGACTTCATGAAAATCGATATGCGCGTCGCCAAAGTATTGAACTGCGAAGCCGTCGAAGGCAGCACCAAACTCCTGAAATTCGACCTCGATTTCGGTTTTGAAAAACGCATCATCTTCTCCGGCATCGCCGCGTCTTACCCAAATCCTGCCGAATTGAACGGCCGCATGGTCATCGCCGTCGCCAACTTCGCCCCGCGCAAAATGGCAAAATTCGGCGTATCCGAAGGCATGATCCTCTCCGCCGCCACGGCAGAGGGCAAACTGAAGCTCCTCGACGTTGACGCAGGCGCACAGCCCGGGGATAAAGTGGGCTAAGTATCAAATCTTAAGGAGAAACCATGTTAAACCTTTCCGCACCGGTACTTAAAGAAATTGAGTTGCTTCATGATGCAGGCTTATCGGTTGGCGCTATTGTTGCAGTGTTGCGTCTGAAGTTTCCGGTAGAGCTCCATGATCGGGAGGACAAGAAAATTGAAGAAGCCGTGCTTCTCATGATCAATCCGCCACGAAAAGCACCGTCTCTTTCCCGCTAAGGTAGCGATACCGGTTGAAAGGTAAATTTGGTTATACTTCAACAAAAGGCCGTCTGAAATTTTCAGACGGCCTTTTTATTTATCCAAACACTTAGTTTTCGTTAAAACTTTATCTCAACAATTCATCGGTAACGCGTTGCAGAAATTCGATGCGCTCGGGTCTGGCTTCGCCTGATTCGGCAGCGACTTTGACGGCACAGCCGGGTTCGGCGCGATGGGTGCAGTTGTGGAAACGGCACTGGCCGATAAGATGGCGCAGATCGGGGAAGTATTGCAACAGGTCGGCGGCTTGGAGATGGTGCAGGCCGAATTCTTGCAGGCCGGGGGAGTCGATGAGTCGGGTTTCTGCGTTTAAATCGTATAGTTGGGCGTGGGTGGTGGTGTGTTTGCCGGAGTCAAGCGCGGTGGAAATGTCGCCGGTTCGGGCGGCTTGGTTGCCGAGTAGGGCGTTGGTCAGGGTGGACTTGCCCATGCCGCTTTGTCCGAGCAGGATGTTGGTTTGCCCTTCTAAAATGGGACGCAGGATGTCGGCATTTTCCAATGCGTTGGTTTCAACCACGGAGTAGCCGAGGGTTTCGTAGAATTTGAGTTTCTCGCGCCATTGGGCGGTTTCGGGCAGGTCGGCTTTGTTGAGGACGATAACGGCGTTAATGCCGGCCGCTTCTGCCGCGAGGAGGGCGCGTTGCAACAGGGCCTCGCTGGGTGAGGGGCTCGCGGCAGTTACGATAAGGAGTTGGGTAACGTTGGCGGCAATCAGTTTGGTTTTCCATGCGTCTTGGCGGTAGAGCAGGCTTTCGCGCGGGAGGTAGTCTTCAATCACGACTTGTTCGCCGTTGATGGGGCTGATGCGGACTTGGTCGCCGCAGGCGAAATCGACGCGTTTTTTTCGGGTGGTGGCGTCATATGTTTGGCCGTCGGGGGTGCGGACAATATAGCGGCGGCCATAGCTGGTAATGATTTGGGCGGTATCGGTCATGATGGGGTTTATTGTTTGGAATGGTGTGATTGTACCGAAAGTCGGCTATGGCCGTCTGAAAACTTGTTTGCACCTTTTAACTTTCTTTGGCTTGGTTTTTTGGTGTTTCTGCCCTATATTTGCAATGTATTTGTTTTCAGGAGATTTTTTTATGGATTTCAGTCAGTTGCTCAATCAGGTTTTGGGTGCGGCTCAAAAAGGTAGCAAAGCGGTTGCGGACAGCCCGCTCAATTCTTTCGGCGGCGGCGCGTTGACGGGTGCTTTGGCATCAATGCTGTTGAAAAAGAAAAACACGAAGAAGCTGGTCAAGGCCGGCTCGGTCGCTGCTTTGGGTTTTCTGGCTTATAAAGGCTATCAAAACTGGAAACAAAACCGCCAGCAGGAAGAATTGCCGCAAAGTGCGTTCCAACCTGCCGGTCTGATTGGTGAAAACCACAGCCGTGTGATTTTGCAAACGATGATTGCGGCGGCGGCTTCAGACGGCCTGATTGACGATGCGGAACGCGCGGCCATTGAGCGTGAAAGCGGCAACGATGCGGAAATGGCGGCATGGCTGCAGGCTGAATATGCGCAACCGGCCTCTATCGAGCAAATTGCGGCTGCGGTCGGCAGCGACGAGGCTTTGGCAGCCGAAACTTATCTGGCGGCCAGATTGGTCTGCGCGGACTTGTCGCGCAAGGAAATCGTGTTCCTGAGCCGTTTGTCCCAAGCTTTGAATTTGGACGACCAGCTGGTCGAAAGCTTGGAAAAACAGCTCGAATTGGCTTAAGCTTGATTTAAAAGGCCGTCTGAAACCTAATTTCAGACGGCCTTTCGACTTAATTTCAGAGTAGAATAACCCTTTCGACATATTAAAGGCTGTCTAAACATGAATAAACTTTTTTCCACATTCAAAACGTTTTTAGCCACTTCATCCGTCTTGGTATTGGCTGCCTGTCCGAGTGGCAACGCGCCGCAATCCAAACCTTCTGCGCAGGGTCAAAATACGGTTTCGCGTCCTGCACCCAAACCGAAAGCCACAGTTGCGCTGGCTTTGGGTGGCGGCGCGTCCAAAGGCTTTGCCCATATCGGAATTATTAAGGTTTTGAAAGAAAACAATATTCCGATCAAAATCGTTACCGGTACATCCGCCGGCTCGATTGTCGGCAGTATGTACGCTTCGGGAATGTCGCCCGACCGCCTCGAATTGGAAGCGGAAATTTTGGGTAAAACCGATTTGGTGGATTTGACCTTGTCCACCAGCGGCTTCATCAAAGGCGAAAAACTGCAAAACTACATCAACCGCAAAGTCGGCAACCGCCCGATGCAGCAGTTCCCCATCAAATTTGCCGCCGTTGCGACCGATTTTGAAAGCGGCAAACCGGTGGTGTTCAACGTCGGCAATGCCGGACAGGCCGTCCGCGCTTCCGCTTCGATTCCGAACGTGTTCCAACCTGTCGTCATCGGCAACCGCAAATATGTAGATGGCGGCCTGTCGCAACCCGTACCGGTCAGCGCGGCGAAAAAACTGGGCGCAAACTTCATCATTGCCGTCGATATTTCCGCCCGTCCAGCCAAAAACGTCAACCAAGGCATGTTCTCCTATCTTGACCAAACCTTCAACGTAATGAGTCAAACTGCGTTGCGCCAAGAATTGGGACAAGCCAATGTGGTCATCAAACCACAGGTTTTGGAGCTGGGTTCGGTTGGCGGTTTCGACCAAAAACAACGCGCCATCCAACTGGGCGAACAGGCCGCACGCGCCGCCCTGCCTGAAATCAAACGCAAACTGGCGGCATATCAGTATTAATCATCCGCCGTTTGAACAGGCCGTCTGAAAGTATGTTTTTCAGACGGCCTTTCTTGTGCAAATCTGCTAAAATCACGCGTTTCCTACAAATCATAAAATCCTAAAAAAATGAATATCTTTTACGAAGAGTCCGGCCAATTCAAAGTTGCCTCCATCGTCCAAAAAAACGACGCCACCTATCAAGTCGATACCCAACACGGCAAGCGCACCAAAGTGAAGGCAAACAATGTCTTTGCCGAGTTTGACGGCGATATGGCGGTATTTTTGGAGAACGCGCAGGCACAGGCGGCGGACATCGACACCGATTTATTGTGGGAAGTATGCGGCGAAGAGGAATTTACCGCCGAGGCGATTGCCGAAGAATATTACGGTCATGCGCCGACTAAAACCGAGCTAGCGGCGACTTTGATTGCGCTTTACGCCGCGCCGATGTATTTCTACAAAAAAGCCAAAGGCGTGTTCAAAGCCGCGCCCGAAGAAACCTTAAAACAAGCGCTTGCCGCCATCGAACGCAAAAAACAACAAGACGCGCAAATCGACGCTTGGGCGGAAGCCTTGAAACGCGGCGAGATGCCGTCTGAAATCGCGGCGGATTTGAAAACCATCTTACACGCGCCCGACAAGCAGTCGCTGACCTACAAAGCCTTTACCAAAGCCGCCGACGAGCTGAAAATCTCCGCCTACGAACTGGCGAAAAAAACGGGCGGCATTACGTCCATTCCCCAATACCTGCAAGACGGGTTTGAAATCAAATATTTCCCCAAAGGAACAGGCTTCCCCGACCTTCCGCTTCCTGAAATGCCCGACTTGCCCAAGGCTGACGTTACCGCCTTTTCCATTGATGACGAATCGACCACCGAAGTGGACGATGCCTTGAGCCTGACCGACTTGGGCAATGGCATGAAACGCGTCGGTATCCACATCGCCGCGCCGTCGCTTGCCATTAAACAAGGCGACAAAATGGAAAAAAACATCATGGAACGCTTAAGCACGGTTTATTTTCCCGGCGGCAAAATCACCATGCTGCCCGAAAACTGGATCGCCGCGTTCAGCCTTGATGCAGGTGCATACCGCCCTTCCATCAGCATTTATTTCGATGTGGACAGCGAGTTCAACGTCGGCGCGCCAACCTGCAAAATCGAAGCGGTCAACATCGCTGAAAACCTACGCATTCAAACCATCGAGCCGCATTTCAACGCCAAAACCGGCTTGGACGAAGCAGGCGAAATGATGTTCGCCCACCATCAAGACCTGATTTGGTTCTATCAATTTGCCATCTCCTTGCAAAAAGCGCGTGGCAAATACGAGCCTGACCGTGCGCCGCAATACGATTACAGCATCGAATTGGATGAGGAAGGCAACGTATCTGTCGTCTGCCGCGAACGCGGTTCGCCCATCGATACGCTGGTCAGCGAGATGATGATTCTTGCCAACAGCACTTGGGCGCAAATGCTGGACGAAAACGAGCTGCCCGGCCTCTTCCGCGTCCAACCGGCAGGCAAAGTGCGCATGAGCACCAAATCCGAGCCGCACATCGGCATGGGCGTGCAGCATTACGGCTGGTTTACCTCGCCGCTGCGCCGCGCCGCCGACTACATCAACCAAAAGCAGCTGATCAGCCTGATCGACGACACTGCCGAGCCGCTGTATCAAAACAGCGATGCCGAGCTTTTCGCCGCGTTGCGCGACTTTGATGCCGCCTATACAGCCTACGCCGACTTCCAACGCCAAATGGAAGCCTACTGGAGCCTCGTCTATCTGCAACAGCAAGACATCAGCGAGCTGACGGCCACCATCCTCAAAGAAGACCTCGTCCGCATTGAAGGCCTGCCGCTGGTAACGCGCGCGACCGGTATTCCGTTTGACGCGCTGCCTAAATCGCAGGCATTGTTCAAAATCACCGAACTGGATGCCGAGAAGCAGTTTATCGCGCTCAACTATCAAAAAGCCGTTTTACCCGGCTGATAACGTTGTTCCGTTTGAAAAAAGGCCGTCTGAACTCAGAAACAGAAATCTTTGATTTCGTTTTCACCCCTGTTCAGACGGCCTTCATCATCTAAAAATGCTACAATTCCCCTTTTCTGCCCATCATTTCATACCATGAAAAAAAACGCCCCCCAATCCTTTGAAGAAGCCTTATCCCGCCTCGAAACCCTGACCCAGGCCATGCAAAGCAGCGAAATGCCGCTGAAAGACGCTTTGGCCGCCTATCAGGAAGGCAACGAATTGGTCAGATACTGCCAAACCAAATTGGCGGAAGTCGAGCAAAAACTGCAAGTATTGGATGCCGGCGAACTGAAGGAGTTGAACCTTGAACCCGGCGAATGAACTCAAAACATGGCAGCAAAAAGCTCAAGCGCAAACCGAATTGCTGCTGGCGCATTTTTTGCCGTCTGAAAGCCAAGTGCCGCACACGCTGCATGAAGCCATGCGTTACGTTACTCTCGGCGGCGGCAAACGGCTGCGCCCGCTCTTAGTGCTTGCCGCGTCCGAATTGGGCGAAGCAAACCAAAATGCCGTCGAGCAGGCCATGGCGTCCATCGAAATGGTACACGTCTATTCGCTGGTTCACGACGATATGCCGGCGATGGACAACGACAGCCTGCGCCGCGGCAAACCGACCTGCCATGTGCAATACGATGAAGCAACCGCCCTTTTGGTCGGCGATGCGCTGCAAACCCAAGCCTTTGATGTATTGAGCCGTCCGACAGGTCTGTCTGCCGAGCGCCAGCTTGCCATGTTGTCCACGCTGGCCCAAGCATCCGGCAGCCTCGGCATGGCGGGCGGACAAGCCATCGACCTTGCCAACGTCGGCAAAGCCATGAATCAGGCCGAATTGGAACAGATGCACAGCCTCAAGACCGGCGCACTCATCCGCGCGGCCGTAGCCTTAGGCGCACTTTCCTGTCCAGACTTAACACCGGCTCAAATCCAAACCTTAGACCACTACGCCGCCAAATTGGGCCTGGCTTTCCAAGTGATCGACGATGTATTGGACTGCGAAGCCGATACCGCCACCTTGGGCAAAACCGCCGGCAAAGACTCGAACAACGACAAACCGACCTACGTCAAACTGATGGGCCTGCAGACCGCGCGTACTTACGCAGAAACGCTGATTGCAGAAGCCGTTGCCCTGATCGAGCCATTCGGCGACAAAGCCCTGCGCCTGCGCCAACTGGCCGAGTTTGTTACCGCACGGAAAAACTAAACCTGCAAATAAATAAAGGCCGTCTGAAACCTGATTTTGGGTTTCAGACGACCTTTTTAACAGCCTGAGACCTTTGCAAAAAAGCCTTTCCTCCAACAGCCGAAATCCAAACACAGGTTTTCGGCTGTTTTTGTTTCAAATATCCACTGATTCTACTCAAATACCCCCTTAATCCCCCTTGGATACCTGATTAATCAGGCATCCGGACCGCCTTTTAGGCGCAAACAGGCACGCTTAGCCTGTTAGCCGCTTTCAACAGGTTCAAACACATCGCCTTCAGATGGCTTTGTGCGCTTACTTTGAGCAGACCAAAATAGGCTGCCCGGGCGTAGCGGAATTTACGGTGCAGCGTCCCGAAGCTCTGTTCGACCACATAACGGGTCTTCGACAAATATCGGTTACGCTTTGTTTGATTTTCCGTCAGCGGACGGTTGCGGTGGGCTTTGCGCATAATGCCGTCCTGCAACTGGTGTTCTTTCAGATGTTGTCGGTTTTCCGCACTGTCATAGCCTTTGTCGGCATAGACGGTCGTACCTTTGGATAGTCCTTCCAACAAAGGCAACAGGTGTTTGCACTCATGGGTATTGGCGGGGGTGATGTGCAGTTTCTCGATATAGCCTTCCTCATCGGTACGGGTATGTTGTTTGTAACCGAGTTTGTAGAGGCCGTTTTTCTTTGTCCAACGGGCATCTTTATCTTTACTCGGTGTGGTTTGGCCGCTGACTTGTCCTTCTTCATCGACTTCTATGGCCTGACGCTGTTTGCTGCCGGCGGTCTGAATAATGGTGGCGTCAATGACGGCGGCGGATGCCTTCTCTACTTTTAGGTTTTTTTCGGTCAGTTGGCGGTTAATCAGTTCCAGCAGTTCAGACAGGATTAAAACGTCGTCTGAAAATCGACAATTCGTTTTCAGACGACGTTTTATGAGAAATTCAGCAAATCCCTTTCATCTTCCCCAAAAAATCAATCTCCTCACCCGTACCTTCCTCCCCTGCCAAACCGTGCAGCAGTAATCCTAATACGTCTTGCGGCAGCTTTTGCGGCGCAACGGCATAAAGCGCGGCCAGTTGCGGATGGCGCATCAATATATCCGCCTGACGGATGAACAGGTCGATGAGTTCCACCGGCAAATCGGGCTGAATCAGGCGGCGTTGTTGCAGGGTGTGGAAGAAGCTGCGCATAAAGGCGTATTTTTCTTCGTTCAACTCATGGAAAAACCGCTCCAGCTCCAAATCGGTGTTTTCTTCGATGTCACGCAGGAAGGTGGCGGAATAAAGCTCGTCGAACGACTGCTGTTGCAGGGCGAAAACGGCTTCGGCGGCTTCGCGCAGGCTGCATTGCCGTGCAAGCAGTGCCTCAAATTCGGCACGGACGCGGTTTTTCTGTTCGGTAACGATTTCCTCCAAAAGCGCGTTTTTGCCGCTGTAATATTTGTAAAAGGTAACGCGGCTGACGGCGGCCTCGGCGCAGATTCCGCCTACGGATACGGCGGAAAAACCGTGTTCGCGGAACAGGCGGCGGGCGGTGTCGGTGATGGTTTGTTGTTTGCTGGCAGTCATAACGGTAGGAAGGTTTTGATTTTGTTCATAAAGGGTTTTCATTAAAGTTATCCGCAAGTCGGATACTCATCATATTTCCCCACGACGGCAATGGCAATACGGCGGCGTTTCAGACGACCTCTTTCCTTATCCCGCCGCTCCGCCCTATGGATGAGGGCTGTCGGATGCTTAGCAGGCCAAATTCATAAAAGTCGCAGAATCGCCCTCCCCAACCTTCTCCCGCCGAATGGGAGAGGGAATTGTTTTTAGATGGTTCACTGTAAAAAGGGGGAAGTAAAGTGAATGATAAACACTTGCATTCCTGTTTTTTGTTTCTTATACTTTACATTAATAGTTTATTTTATGTAAATGTGTAAACAACAAATATTTGCATACTGACGGAGCGGTTGGATTGTCTGATGTTCAATCCGCCCCCGACGTATGCCGTCTGAAAGGATAAGGAAATGCAGAGACCTACCCTCCGCCGCCTGCCGCTGCTGCTTGCTGCCGCTTTCGCCTCCGAATGGATTTATGCCGCCGATGCGGCGCAAGATGCGGAACAAGTGCAGTTGGAAGAAGTCGTCGTCACCGGCGAACGCACCAACCGCAGCGGCTTTGAAACCGCCACATCCAACCGCGTTTTCACCGCGCCGAACATCGACCGCAGCGGCCACAATCTTTCCGCAACCGACTTGCTCAAACAGACCGTGAACACGGTGGACTTGGGCAGCGGCAACGATTTGCCGACCGTGCGCGGCGTGGACGGCTCCGGCCCCGCCGTCGGCGCGGTGGCATTTTTCGCGGGCACGCGGCCGCGCCTGAACCTGTCCATAGACGGCCGATCCGCCACTTACAACGAATACGCCTTCGGCACGCAGTCGCTGTGGGACATGCAGCAGGTGGAAATCTTGCGCGGGCCGCAAAGCCATGTGCGCGGGCAGAACGCGGTGGCGGGCGCGGTGGTGATGCGTTCCAAAGATCCGACCGACGAATGGGAAGGCGCGCTGCGCTTGGGTTTGGGCAACCAAAAAACGCGCAACATCGCCGGCGTAGTGTCCGGCCCGATTGTGAAAAACAACCTTGCCTTCCGCCTGAGCGCGGAGCGGCAGCAGCGCGAAAGCTACGAGCCGTTCGTGTCCTACGAGCCGACCGGCAACCCGCGCCGCGTGGAAAACACCAATGTGCGCTTCAAACTCCTGCTCACGCCCGAAAACCATCCCAATTTTTACAGCCGCCTGACACTGAACCACATCCGTTCGCGCGCGCCGCAAAACGAAATCATGGGCAACACCACCAGCCGCCGTTTTTTAAAAGAAAAGCCCGTGTTCGTAACCGGCTCGACATCGGGCATCTGGGACGTATCGTGGCAGCTTAACGACTATCTGAAACTGGAAAACAAACTGATTTACGGCCGCTACCACAACGAGCGGCTGCACCTGCCGATGACCGTCAGCCCGCAAGGCGTGCCCGCCGAACTCAAAGGCCGCGAACTGCAATGGGAGCCGGTATTGCATTTTTCCAACAAAGGCCGTCTGAAAGGCTTTGCCGGACTGCACTACTTCCGCAGCAAACAAGACGAATGGGTAGATATCCGCAGCGTCGGCGGCCGCAATACCTTTGACGACCGCAACAGCGTGCGCGCCCTGTTTGCCGAAACCGCATACAGCCCCAGCGAAAAATGGGACATCACGGCCGCCGCACGCCTTGAAAAAGAAACGCACAAACGACGCGGCGGCAGCGGCGCACTGCACCTCGATTTAGACAAAGGCCAGACCGTGTTCCTGCCCAAAATCGACATCGCCTTCAAACCCACCGACCAATGGGTCAGCGGCATCAAAGCCGCGCGCGGCTACAACCCCGGCGGCGCGGGCATCACCTTCGGCCGCCCCGTCGTAACCTACACTTATGAGCCCGAATATGTGAACAACTACGAGTGGTACACCCGCTGGCGCAGCGCAGACCGCCGCCTGCAACTCTCCGGCAACCTGTTCCTGAACCACTACCGCGACATGCAGCTCCCCTTCTATCTCGGCACCAACTCCGTCGTCATCCGCAACGCCAAAAAAGTCCATACCTACGGCGCAGAACTTGCCGCCGACTGGCAGGCCACCGACAGCCTGAAACTCACCACCGGACTGGGACTGCTCAACACCAAAATCAAAAGCTATCCCAACAGCGGCATCGAAGGCAACAAACTCGGCCGCGCGCCCAAATACACCGCCAACATCGGCGTGAAATACCTGAACGACAAAGGCTGGGAAGCCGGCGGCGACGTGCGCTTCTACGGCGGCTACTATTCCGCCGCCGACAATGCCGAATCAGGCAAAATCGGCGCGTACAACCAAGTCAACCTCTACACCGCCTACAACTTCAAACAAGGCCGCGTCTCGCTCTACGCCGACAACGTGTTCAACCGCCGCCGCCCCATATTCATTTCCAGCGCCGACCGCCAAGACGCGCTCTACCAACGCCCCAGAAGCGTAGGCGTGAGCGCGGAATGGAAGTTTTAGGCGAAGCTGAAATGATGGAGGCCGTCTGAAACAATCGTAGGTCGGGCATCAATGCTCTACCTACGGTGACTGGAATAACGAAGGTCGTCTGAAACGGCCGTAACAACCGATTATCGTCATTAGCTTACGCAAGTCCGCTTCGCTACCCCCGCGCAGGCGGGAATCCAGACTCATCCGCACAGAAACTTATCGGATAAAGAAGTGCCTTCGAGTCTCCATTCTGGATTCCCGCCTGCGCGGGGGTGGCGGCACAAGAAATCTAATAAAAAGCCAAGCATAAATGCCCAACTATTGACCTACCCTGCTTCCCCAACACCCAAAGGAATCCCATGCACTACTTCACCCCCGTCAAAACCCTGCCCGAAGGCGCCATCTACCTGACCGACCTGACCCACGTCGCCGACTTTTCCGACTGGCTGGCAGAATTCGAAACCCTGTTAGACCAAAATCGCCGCTTCGCCACCGTCTGCACCCCGATGCGGCGGCAGGTGAGCGACGAACAGCGCATTGCCGACCGCAAAACCTACATCGAATGGATAAAGGCACACCGGCCGCAACTCGCCGAACACTGCGCCGCCATGCTCCTCATCGAACCCGACGCGGCGCAACTGCAATTCTTCCGCGAACAATCGTCCAAACTCGCCCCCGCGCTGGGCGTGAACTATATCGTCGAAGCCGACGAGCAAACCGCCCTGCTGCGGGCGGAAGAAGCGTTGAAGGCCGTCTGAAAAAGACTGCAAACACCGATAGCGGTTTTCGGCCGCAAATCGGCTGCACACGCTTGATTTTTTTATTTTCAGACGGCCTTTACCTTCACACGCTCCGCCCCAAGGAAAACCAACCCATGTCGCAACCCCCCGCATCCCCCGCCCTGCGCGACTGGCTGCTGCTTATCGGCGGCAGTACCTACAAATTCACGCTGACCAGTTTTTATCTGGTCGCGCTGGTCGCTATTTTGAAAAACCACGGTTACAGCCTGAACCAACTGAGCTGGATACATTTAATCGGCGGTATCGAAGCGGCGAAGGTGTTGTTTGCCGCGCTGATGGAGCGGCGGCCGGCGGGGCGGTTCGGGCGGTTTCGCGGCTGGCTGCTGGCGGCGACGCTGGGGCTTTCGGCGGTGTTCGGGCTGATGGCCTGCACCGACATGACACGGAATTTCCCGCTGCTTTTGACCTGCTGCGTTTTGCTCTCGGCCATGTCGGCGGTGTACGGCTGCGCGATGCTGGGCTTGTCGTGCATCGTCCTGCCGCACCGCGAACGCGGTTTCGGCGGCGTGATTCAGACGATGGCGGCGCGCGGCGGCAAGATGATCGGCGGCGCACTGGTATTGTGGCTGTATCAGGAATACGGGCAGACGGCGGCGGCGGGCTTTATGCTGGCGTTCACCCTGCTGATGCTACTGCAACTCTTGTGCTACCGCGAGCCGGACAGCCCGACGGCGCAAGGCGGTTTGACGGCGTTGGCGGCGCGGCTGGTCTCCTTTTGGCGACAGCCTGAAACGGGCTGGCGGTGGCTGGTTTTGCTGTTTGCCGTTGCCGCGCCGTATGCGTTTGCGGCTGCGACTTTTGTGCCCAAGCTGGCGGATTTGGGCTTCTCCCCGAAACAGACGGGCGGGATTCTGGCGGTGGGGATTCCCGTTGCCTGCCTGATTGTTACGCCGCTGTCGGGCTGGTTTTCGCGCAATTATCCGCGCCGCAAACTCGTGTTCCTGCTCTACGCGCTGCAACTGCCGCTTTTGGTGTCCATGACCGCCATCGACGCGCTTGCCCGCGTCCACCCTTGGCTGCCGCCCGCGCAAATCATCGCCCTGAGCCTGAGCTACACGCTGCTGCTGCCGGTGATACTGGCGTTGGTGATGGACAAATCCGACCGCGCCACCGCCGCACTCGACAGCAGCCTGCAATTCTCCGTGGTTCTGCTCGGCAGTTACGCGGCCGGTTTCGCCGCCCTACGGCTGGCAAAGGCGGTCGGCTATGCCGATGCGTATTGGATGGCGGTGGGCTTGGCCGTATTGGCGGGCGGACTGCTGTATGCGTGCCGAGACCTGTTTGATTCAGACGAGCCGTAAGACTCAAAGAAAGGCCGTCTGAAAAGCTGAAATAGGGTTTTCAGACGGCCTTCCGTTATTTTCCGCTACTCTTGCGCTATGATTTCCACGCCCGCTTCTTGCAAGGCGAGATCTTTGCAAAATACGGCTCAGAAACCCCCCGCAAACTGCGTTCACAAAGCCTCAGCCTGTCTGTTTAATCCAATAGGGCATCTACAAACGCTTTGGCATTAAACGGACGCAAATCGTCGATGCCTTCGCCTACGCCGATGTAGCGGACAGGAACAGGGCGGTCGGAGGCAAGGGCGGCAAGGATACCGCCTTTGGCCGTACCGTCGAGTTTGGTGACGATAAGGCCGGTCAGACCCAACGCTTCGTCAAAGGCTTTCACTTGGTTGACGGCGTTTTGACCGATGTTGGCATCAAGTACGACGATGATTTCATGTGGCGCATCAGGCATGGCTTTTTGCAACACGCGCTTCACTTTTTTGATTTCTTCCATCAAATGAAGCTGCGTCGGCAGACGGCCGGCAGTATCGGCCAGCACGATGTCGATTCCGCGCGCTTTCGCGGCTTGGACGGCATCAAAACAAACGGCTGCGGAATCGCCCGTAGTTTGCGAAATTACGGTCACATTGTTGCGCTCGCCCCAAGCTTGAAGCTGCTCACGCGCGGCAGCACGGAAAGTATCGCCTGCCGCCAACAACACAGATTTTCCCTGCGCTTGGAAGTATTTGGCCAATTTGCCGATAGATGTGGTTTTGCCTGCGCCGTTGATACCGGCAAGCATAATCACGAAAGGCTCCTTAGTTTCCGGCAAGACCAGAGGTTTTTCCAAAGGCTTAATCAAGTCGTACAGCGCATCTTTCAGCGCGCCGCGCAATTCGTTGCCGTCTTTGAGGCCTTTGAGGCTGACACGGTCGCGCACGTCTTTCATCAAGTATTCGGTGGCTTCCATGCCCATATCGCTGGTAATCAGCACGGTTTCTAGCTCTTCGTACAAATCCTCGTCAATCTGTCCGCCGCCGAACACGCCGGCCAACGATTTTGCCATTTTGTCGCGTGATTTGGTCAAGCCTTGTTTCAAACGCGCAGCCCAACTGAGCTTGTGTTCTTCTACCGGAGCAGGGGCTTCAGCCGGTGTTTCCCCAACGGCTTCTTGAAATTGCTCGACAGCTTCGCTAACTGCTTCAACAACTTCTTCTTTGACCGCTTCGGCTTGTTCTGCTGCTTCCTCAGCAGCCTCGGCCACTTCAGACGGCATCTCGGCAACGATTTCTTGAACCTGTTCAACAGCCTCGCTGACGGTTTCAACAGCCGCTTCTTTTGCCGCTTCAGCCTGTTCTGCTGCTTCCTCAACAGCCTCGGCTACTTCAGACGGCATCTCGGCAACGGTTTCTTTTACCTGTTCAAGAGCCTCGCTGACGGTTTCAACGGCCGCTTCTTTTGCCGCTTCAACGTGTTCTTCTACTTTCTCAACTGTTTCAGACGGCATTTCGGTTAAAGCTTCCCGAACCTGTTCGACGGTTTCGCTGACAGTTTCAACAGCCGATTCGACAACTGATTCAACATGCCCTTTGACGCTTTCTGCTAAAGATTCGGCATCTTCTTTAATATTTTCAACTACTTGAGCAACTTCAGATTCTACTTTTGCTGCGGTTTCCTGAACTTGAGCCTCCTCAGGAGCCGGAGTTTCCTGTTTTTTCTTGCGACGGAAGAAGCTGAACATTAAATTTTCCTTTTAATTTTAGAAACTTGAAATAAGGAGTATTGTAGCGTATTTTACGTGGCAAGGTCGTCTGAAAATCAAGGTTGTCAGGTTTTGGCATTTCCAACGTCTAACGAAACAAACCATCCACACAGGAAACATAGAGATGAATCCCCGCACATTATTTTCACTTTGCACCAAGTTCGGCTGCCTGCTTGCGCTTGGCGCCTGCTCATCCAAAATGATGGATACCGAAGCCGCAACCATACCGCAGGCATTGTCCTCGTTGAAAACCCCTGACAACCGCCCTGCCAGTGTTTTTCTGAAAAAAGACAAACCCACCCTGATTAAATTTTGGGCAAGTTGGTGTCCTTTGTGTTTGTCCGAATTGGGACAAACCGAAAAATGGGCGCAAGATACAAAATTCGGTTCTGCCAACCTGATTACCGTTGCCTCGCCCGGTTTTCTGCACGAGAAAAAAGACGGCGACTTTCAAAAATGGTATGCCGGTTTAAACTATCCTAAGCTGCCCGTCGTTACCGACAACGGCGGCACCATCGCCCAAAGCCTGAATATCAGCGTTTACCCTTCGTGGGCATTAATCGGCAAAGACGGCGACGTGCAGCGCATCGTCAAAGGCAGTATCAACGAAGCGCAGGCATTGGCTTTAATCCGCGACCCGAATGCCGATTTAGGCCGTCTGAAAAATTCGTTCTACAAACCCGACACACAGAAAAAGGATTCAGCGATCATGAATACGCGCACCATCTACCTTGCCGGCGGCTGCTTTTGGGGCTTGGAAGCCTATTTCCAACGCATAGACGGCGTGGTTGACGCAGTATCCGGCTACGCCAACGGCAAAACGGAAAACCCAAGCTACGAAGACGTGTCCTACCGCGATACAGGCCATGCCGAAACCGTCAAAGTCACCTACGATGCCGACAAACTCAGCCTCGACGACATCCTGCAATACTATTTCCGCGTCGTTGACCCGACCAGCCTTAACAAACAAGGCAACGACATCGGCACGCAATACCGCAGCGGCGTGTACTACACCGACCCTGCCGAAAAAGCCGTCATCGCCGCCGCCCTCAAACGTGAGCAGCAAAAATACCAACAGCCCCTCGTCGTCGAAAACGAGCCGCTGCAAAACTTCTACGACGCCGAGGAATACCATCAGGACTACCTGATTAAAAACCCCAACGGCTACTGCCACATCGACATCCGCAAAGCCGACGAACCGCTGCCGGGCAAAAGCAAAGCCGCCCCGCAAGGCAAAGGCTTCGACGCGGCAACGTATAAAAAACCCAGTGATGCCGAACTCAAACGCATTCTGACCGAAGAGCAATACCAAGTGACCCAAAAAAGCGCAACCGAATACGCCTTCAGCCACGAATACGACCATCTGTTCAAACCCGGCATTTATGTGGACGTCGTCAGCGGCGAACCCCTGTTCAGTTCCGCCGACAAATTCGATTCCGGCTGCGGCTGGCCGAGCTTCACCCGCCCGATTAACGCCGCCGCCGTTACCGAACACGACGATTTCAGCTACAACATGCGCCGCACCGAAGTGCGCAGCCATGCCGCCGATTCGCACTTGGGACACGTCTTCCCCGACGGCCCCAAAGACAAAGGCGGCCTGCGCTATTGCATCAACGGCGCAAGTTTGAAATTCATTCCTTTGGAAGAAATGGACGCAGCCGGCTACGGCGCATTGAAAGACAAAGTGAAATAACGGTTTGAATCGAAAAAGGCCGTCTGAAAAAGATTTCAGACGGCCTTAAATTTATAATTTATTTAGTCATGTCATAAAATGATGCGATAGAAAGTATTAAATACATTACTGATATCAAAATATATTTAATTTTTTTATCTCTAATTTCTCCCCACAAATTCAAGCATATAGGAAGCATCGTAAACACTAGAACCGCAATATTAAAACATAAAAGAAAGAGATATCCTTTAGAACTATCTTTCCAAAAGGGTATAAAAAAACTTGTACATATCGAGAATCCAATTAGAAAAGAGACAATGCTATTTAAAATATCAATAATTCTTGCCTCTATTTGAATAGAAACAAGATACGGAAAATTACATAATTGTAAAAACCTAAGAAAATGAAGATATGCCAATAATACATATATTGGAGTCAAACCCATGAAAGTATCAAATATATTTTTAAAAGGAATTTTTCCATGGAAATGTAATATGCTGACTAACAAGCCGATTGGTAACCATACAATCAAATTTTCCTTACTTAGAAAATATTTAGACATTTAAAACTTTCTTCATTATTTTCATACTATATATTTAATTCAAAAAAAGCCATTTGAATCTTCAAATGGCTTTTTTATAAATCAAATTCGTTTTGCCAACTCTTCGGCTTTGCCCACATACAACGCAGGGGTCAGCTCAAGCAATTTGGCTTTGGCTTCTGCCGGAATTTCTAACGATTCGATAAAGAGTTTCAACACTTCAGGCGTAATGCCGTCTTTACCGCGTGTCAGGTCTTTCAGCTTCTCGTAAGGATTGGCCACGCCGTAACGACGCATTACGGTTTGAATCGGCTCGGCCAGCAGCTCCCAAGTAGCGTCCAAATCGGCAGCAAGGGCGGCAGGATTCGGCTCAAGCTTGTTCAGACCGCGCAGATGGGCGGCAAAGCCCAATACGGTATAGCCCACGCCTACGCCCATATTGCGCAATACGGTGCTGTCGGTCAGGTCGCGCTGCCAACGGGAAATCGGCAGTTTTTCAGACAAAAAGCCCAATACGGCATTGGCCATACCGAGGTTGCCTTCGGAGTTTTCAAAGTCGATCGGATTGACTTTGTGCGGCATGGTGGAAGAACCGACTTCGCCTGCTTTGACTTTTTGTTTGAAGTAACCCAAAGAAATATAGCCCCAAACATCACGGTTAAAGTCGATCAGAATCGTGTTGACACGGCTGATGGCTTGGAAGAATTCCGCCATATAGTCGTGCGGCTCGATTTGAATAGTGTAGGGGTTGAAGGTCAGGCCGAGGCTGATTTCAACGAAGTTGCGGCAATGGGTTTCCCAATCCACATCGGGATAAGCGACCATATGGGCATTGTAATTGCCGACTGCGCCATTAATTTTGCCGAGGAACTCTTGCGCTTGCAGGTTTTTAAACTGACGTTGCAGGCGGTACACGACATTGGCGATTTCTTTACCCAGTGTGCTTGGTGTAGCAGGCTGGCCATGCGTGCGGCTCATCATAGGGACGGCAGCCAACTCATGCGCCATGCCGGTCAGTTTTTCGATGATTTCAGCCAGTTTCGGCAGCAAAACAACCTCACGCGCTTCTTGCAGCATTAAAGCGTGGGACAGGTTGTTGATGTCTTCGCTGGTGCAGGCAAAGTGGATGAACTCGCTGGCAGCAGCCACTTCAGGCACGCCGGAGAAGCGTTCTTTAAGCCAATATTCGATGGCTTTAACGTCGTGATTGGTGGTCGCCTCAATGGCTTTGACGGCGGCGGCATCTTCAAGCGAGAAATTTTCGATCACTTTGTCGATTTCGGCAAGCGTAAAATCGCTGAAAGCAGGAACTTCTACAATCTTAGGCTCGGCGGCAAGGGCTTTGAGCCAGTTTAATTCAACTTTGACACGCGCACGCATCAGGCCGTATTCGGAAAAAATCGGACGCAATGCTTCAACGGATTTGGCGTAGCGGCCATCTAATGGGGAAAGTGCAGCGATAGGGTTAATCATGTCGGATCTTCCTATGGGATGAAAACCAAATTGTTTGCAATTATACATGATTTTACACTCCAAGGCCGTCTGAAAGACAGGTTTCAGACGGCCTTTTCAGCGTATTTTTCATAAAATTCTTTTCAGAGGTTCAACTTTGCAAAATCGATTTACGATATATGCCATCTTCACGGATAATATCGGCTGACTTTCTGTAAATAATGAGGTTTTATGAATATCAAACGTTTTTCCCTAGCTGCAACCGTATTTGCGGCTTTGATGTTGAGCGCCTGTGAAACAACCACCACATCGAGCGGCGGCGGCAGCTGGACCAATATCGGTACCATCTCTGAAGGCAATATCAAAGTGGCCATTGATAGGAGCAGCATTAAAAGAAATGGTGCACTGGTTACTTTCCGCGATAAAAAAACCGTTTCCAAACTGAAAGAGGAACGTTTCGTCAACACACCGGCCTATAAAACAGCCATCGGCAACTGGGAAATTCATTGCTCGAACAAAACCTATCGCCTGGCAGCGCTGCAACTGATGGACGAACACGGCCGGGTGATTTCCAACCAAAGATATACGCCGACCAGCATCCGCCCAATGAGCGTCATGAGCGGCACGATTACTGAAAAACAATACGAAACTGTGTGCGGACATAAGCTTTAATCCACACTTATTCACAAAGTTATCCACAGTTTAAATATTTAAAAGGCCGTCTGAATGCTTTGAATATCAAGTTTCAGACGGCCTTTTTATGTTTTGATGGAAATTTATCTTCAAATTTATCCACAAAATTTGTTTATTCAAAAATAATTTATTACAGCGATTCATTTACGCTCAAAGTTTGCTGCATTCTTTCACAAAATACTGCTTTATCCTCTAGACTGCTATGCATCAAACTGAATCTGCACTAAATGCTTTTCACACAGGTATTCCAATCTTTTAGAAAAAATTTGCTTCTCCAAATAAATACCTTTCCTTTGAAAATACAATTCTTCTTTAACGCAGCCTTGCCCCTGTTTCTCCGTCAATAATCTGGCTAGGCGTTTTCTGCTTACCTATCAATCCGCCTACAACCCAGACTTTCCTGCCAAACTGTCTTCTGACTTCCCTTTCCGTTTTGCACGCCCGTTTTCCTGCGCGATTGCATGAAGTAGAGACTAAAGGCATTTCCAAAACCTGACACAAACGTCTTGCACCTGCGTGCGCAGGAACCCTGACAGCTAATTTACTACGTCTTTTTCCCCGCAATGAGGGCAATACTTTTTTGCCGACCGGCAATAAAAAAGTTTTTGGAGCCGGCCATGCTTCATGCAGCATGGTTTGGATATTTTCAGACGGCCTTTGCAGCAAAGGTTGCAACTGTTCCAAGCTATGTCCAATGACAATCATGCCTTTATGTTGCGGTCGTTTTTTCAGATGAATCAGTTGATTGAGCGCTTTGGGCAAAGTAGGGATACAGCCCAAGCCATAGCAAGACTCGGTAGGATAGGCGACCAAACCGCCTTTTTTAAGATGCGCCTGCAGCCTACGTTGGGCTGCAGCCGATAAAATTCTGGGGAACATCATCATATACCAAGGCCGTCTGAAACTGCGATTGTCAGACAATCTGTGTTCAGACGGCCTATTTCTATTCATTATTAATGGTTGATGGCTTTATCGGCAATGTCTTTACGGTATTGCATACCGTCAAAACGGATTGTTTCCAATGCCTCATAAGCCTTGCTTTTAGCTTGGGCAACATCATCGCCCAAACCGACGACACACAATACACGGCCGCCGTTGGTTACAACTTCGCCTTTTTCATTCGTTGCAGTACCGGCATGGAAAACTTTACCGATTTGATTGGCTTTATCCAAGCCGAAGATCACATCGCCTTTTTTCGGAGAGTCAGGATAATTTTGTGCAGCCAACACCACGCCTACTGCAGTCTGCGGATTCCATTCGGCAGCAACACTATCCAGTTTGCCATCGATTGCCGCCTCAACCAAATCCACCAAATCACTATCCAAACGGCTCATAATCGGCTGGGTTTCGGGGTCACCGAAACGGCAGTTAAATTCGATGGTATAAGGTGCACCGGTTTTATCAATCATCAAGCCCGCGTATAAAAAGCCGGTAAATTCATGACCTTCTGCTTTCATACCGGCCACAGTCGGCAAAATAATTTCATTCATCGCGCGCTCGTACACATCAGGCGTCACCACCGGAGCAGGGCTGTATGCGCCCATACCGCCGGTATTAGGGCCTTTGTCATCATCCAGCAGGCGTTTATGGTCTTGACTGGTTGCCATCGGCAAAACATGATTACCGTCCACCATAACGATAAAGCTCGCTTCCTCGCCTTGCAGGAAATCTTCAATCACAACACGCGCGCCTGCATTACCCATTTTGTTGCCCAACAACATATCGTCGATAGCGGCATGGGCTTCATCCAAAGTCATGGCGACAATCACACCTTTACCGGCAGCCAAACCATCCGCCTTAATAACAATCGGTGCACCTTTTTGGTTAACGTAATCATGTGCCGCATCGGCATTTTCAAAGGTTTGGTATTGTGCGGTTGGAATCTTATATTTTGCCATAAATGCTTTAGCAAAATCTTTTGAACTCTCCAGCTGAGCCGCGTATTGAGTCGGGCCAAAAATCTTCAATCCAGCAGCACGGAAGTCATTCACCACGCCCGCCGCCAAAGGAGCTTCAGGGCCGACTACGGTAAAGGCAATATTTTCATTACGGCAAAAATCAATCAAATCTTGATGCGCCGTCAACGCTACATTCTGCAGTTTAGGCTCAATTGCCGTTCCGGCATTACCAGGTGCAACAAAGACAGTTTCTACTTTAGACGACTGCGCCAATTTCCAAGCCAGTGCGTGTTCACGTCCACCATTACCAATAACGAGCAATTTCATACCATCTCCTTGAAGAATAGATGTTGTAAATAAAATTCAATCGATGGAATATTGTTCCATCTTGCCTAGCTGTTTCAAATTAAGAATAATATCGCACCAAGACAACCATACTCTAATTTCAAACAACGAAAGGAAAATCATGCAAAAACGTATTGACGAAATTCAAAGCAAATACCGCGAATGGTGCGAATTACTGCCGCAACTGGAAGCAGATATCGCCCGCTGGAAACATGCTGCAAGCCTCATGCAAGACATGGATGACTTCTATACCAACGAATACCAAGCATGCCATCAGGCCATTGAAGAAGGGGCAGATGTTGATTTACGCACACAGGGCGAATACAGCATTATGAGCGAAGATGCCCTATGGAACGCACTGGGGGAATTTCATCAACTGGCTTGGGAACATCTGCGCTCAAGCGTAAATGCTTTAGACAGATACCAAGGCTAAAACATCAAAGGCCGTCTGAAACTTTTGATTTCTCAAATATGTTCAGACGACCTTTTATTCAAACGGCTTATCAGTATCTACTTCAATTTGGCGCGTATTTTTCCAAGCAGCAATACAAGCTTCATAATCAGCCAATGCTATTTTCACTGTCAACTTACAATCCAGCTGCAAATCCTGTTCCACAATATCGGCCTGATATTGTTTGGCAATCCGTATAGCCTCATTCAAAACAGGATATTCACACTTCAACCAAACTGTCTTCTCAACATTCTTTTCAACAACTTCAGCTATCGCCAATGCCTGAGCTGTTGATTCCTTATAAGCATGAATCAGACCGGGAACACCCAATAGCGTACCGCCAAAATAGCGCACAACCACAACCAACACATCCGTTACGCCGACAGAATCAATCTGCCCCAAAATAGGGCGGCCTGCGCTCCCGGACGGCTCCCCATCATCATTTGCGCGAAACTGCATTCCATCCACACCCAGTCGATAGGCGTAGCACCAATGTCTTGCCTTGTGATGCTCTTCCTTTAATGGATCGAGATACTTCTTCACATCGGCCAACGTTCGTATCGGATAGGCGTATGCGATGAAGCGGCTGCCTTTATCTTTAAATTCAGCCTGTGTCGGATTGGTAATGGTTTTATAGGTCGTAATCATGCCAAAATATTTTCAGACGGCCTTATATAACAAAGGTCGTCTGAACGTTTCACGTGAAACATTAGTTTTTCAGTGCTTCAGTCAGTTGAGGTACAACTTCAAACAAATCACCAACCAAGCCGTAATCTGCCACATTGAAAATCGGAGCATCGGCATCTTTGTTAATGGCAACAATCACTTTACTGTCCTGCATACCGGCAACGTGCTGGATGGCTCCGGAAATACCGATAGCGAAGTATAGTTGCGGCGCAACCACTTTACCGGTTTGTCCGACTTGGGCATCGTTTGGCGCATACTCGGCATCCACTGCCGCACGTGAAGCACCAATCGCAGCACCCAAAGCATCCGCCAATGGAATCAACACTTCATTGAATTTTTCAGCACTGCCCAATGCACGGCCACCGGAAACAATCACTTTTGCCTGAGTCAATTCAGGGCGGTCAGACTGGGAAAGTTGACGGTTTACAAAACGGCTCAGGTTTTGAACAGGCGTTGCCTCAACATTGACCACTTCTGCATTACCGCCTTGTCCGGCAGCATCAAATGCGGTTGCACGGAAAGTCAGCACCAGTTTTTCAGAATTGGATTGAATGGTTTCAAATGCATTACCGGCATAAATCGGACGGACAAATGTCGAGTTATCCACAACTTCGGTTAAATCCGAAACTTGTGGCACATCCAACAGGGCAGCTACTCGGGGCAGAAGATTTTTGCCAAATGCAGTTGCAGTTGCAGCCACATAGCGGTAATCCGCAGCCAGTTTAACAACCAAAGGCGCTAATTCTTCTGCCAAACCTTCGGCGTAATAGGGCGCATCGGCTACTAAAACTTTCGCTACGCCTGCAACTTTTTTTGCCTCTTCAACCACCGCAGCAGCATTGCTGCCGGCAACCAATAAATCTACATTACCCAATTTGGCGGCAGCCGTTACCGCATGCAAAGTAGCAGGATTCAAATGTTGGTTATTATGTTCCACAATAATCAATACGCTCATTTCATACTCCTTAGATCACTTTGGCTTCGTTTTTCAGCTTTTCAACCAACTCGGCAACATCAGCCACTTTCACACCGGCTTGACGTGCTTTAGGCTCGGCAAATTTCACTGTATTCAAACGCGGAGAAATATCCACAGCCAAATCGGCAGGACTTAATTTTTCCAAAGGCTTTTTCTTTGCCGCCATGATATTAGGAAGTTTGACAAAGCGTGGTTCGTTCAAACGCAAATCTGCACTGATGACCGCAGGCAGTTTCAACGCAACAGTCTCTTCACCGCCGTCAATTTCACGGGTTACCAATGCTTCTTCGCCTTCAATTTGCACTTTTGATGCAAAAGTACCTTGAGCCGCATTCAACAACGCAGCCAGCATTTGGGCAACTTGGTTGGCGTCATCGTCAATTGCCTGTTTACCCAGCAGTAAAATTTGCGGATTTTCTTTATCCGCAACAGCTTTCAGCAATTTTGCAACGACCAAAGGCTCCAACTTTGCATCAGTCTCAACATGAACCGCACGGTCGGCACCCATCGCCAAAGCAGTACGCAACGTCTCTTCGCATTTTTTCTCGCCAAGAGAAACAGCAACAATCTCGCTTACTTTTCCGGCTTCTTTCAAACGGACAGCTTCTTCTACCGCGATTTCATCAAACGGGTTCATCGACATTTTGACATTACCGATGTCCACATCGGAACCATCGGTTTTCACACGAACTTTGACGTTGTAGTCCACTACGCGCTTTACTGCGACCAGTGCTTTCATTCAATTCTCCTAAAAAGAATGTCCATCAAATCAAGCATACTGCTTTTGATACATTCTTTATATAAAATCCAATTCGGTTTTCACCAACATGATAAAACCAAATTTATATAAATCTTGGCAAATAGAGCGGAATTATATCATTTCTAAAGCATTTACTCAGAAAATAAATCCAACTCCCCAGCAATTATTTATCATATACTGCAACACAATCCATCAAGGTTTGATAAACCTCGTCAACATTGGGAATTTGAGCAATACCGCCTAAATTTTTTGCATAAGTCGAAACTTGAACGCCGGTCTTGGCCGGATCTGTATCTGTATAAATTCCTACAACAGGCTTTTCCAACGCATTGGCAAGATGCAACAGTCCAGTATCTACGCCAATAATACCCTCTGCGTTTTTCAATAAAAATGCAGCCTGTAATAAATTCATTTTGTCGCAAACCGAAGCAAACGGTAAATCGCTTGAAATCTGTTCGGCACGCATTTTTTCGGTTTCATTTCCCCACGGCAGATACACATTGCATTGTTGTTCTTCATTCAACTTTTTCAATAATGCACGCCAGTGTTCTACCGGCCATAATTTACTGTCGCGACTGGTTGCATGCAAAGCAACGTAATAAGGGAATTGCAAATTTTTCAGACGGCCTGATTCAGGAACCAACAAACCAAATACCTGCGTTTCAGGCATTGTATAACCAAATACTCGGGCGAATAATTCACGGTTTCGCCAAACCGCATTTTTGCCTTTCGGTACGGCAAACGTTTTACTGTATGCAAGGGCAGCCAAACTTTCACGCGCGCTGTGTTTATCCAAGCCGTAAATAGGGGATTTCGCCATTTTGGCAAAGCATGCGCTTTTAATCAGTCCTTGGCTATCTAAAACAAAATCAAAAGATTCAGCCTGTAAATCTGTTTTCAGACGGCCTATTTCACACCACGTTTCAGCCTGAAAAAGGTGTTTGCGCCATTGCCGCCATTTCATTACATGAACTTTTTTGACAAAAGGATGCAAGCGGGCAATATCTGCAAACCCTGCCTCACACAGCCAATGGAGCTCTACCTCAGGACATTGTCGCGCCAAATCTTCAACTGCGGGCAACGTATGAATTAAATCGCCCATACTGGACAAGCGGACAAGTAAAATCTTCATATTTTGGAAAATGTTTCACGTGAAACAATAGAATTTTAAATATAATCTATTGATTATTAATATATTTCTTTATTTCTTCGGCGTTTTCTAAAATAATAGCTCCGGCAGAATGCATTTCCTGCCATGCAGATTTAACCGTTTCCGGAGCAATGCCGCGGCAAGCAGCCTGATTAACGATGACTTTCCAAGCCCCGCCTTTAAGCAACTGTAAAACCGTTGTCTTCACACAATAATCCGTTGCCAAACCGCCGACAATGACTGTATCTGTATTTTGACAGCGCAACCATTCGATCAAACCTGTACTGAGCTTTTCTTCAATATCGTGAAAACATGCGCCGTAGGGGTGTAACTCAGGATCGACGCCTTTCCAAACGCAATAATCGTATTCTTTGGCTGAAGGCAGGCCATCCAACAATTCATAGCCATATGTTCCAACCATCGCATGCGACACCCAAGTCAAATCCGCATCGGGTAAACCCGTCGGTTTCAACATATCAACAGGATTATCCACAAGCCATTTTGCCGCGGCATGATGCGCATCTTTCGTCATCACGCGTAAATCCGCCAATGCAGCTTGGGCATTAAGTTCATCCGCAATCAGATGACCTTCGGCAACAGGCAATTCTTTCGGGCACAAAGGCGTAAACGTTTTTTGTGCATCTACATCGATAGAAACAATCATGAATTAATTTAACCTATTGATTTTATTTTATATTATTTAAATTGAACATTTATTACCAATGTACCGACATTTGGAATAAATGCTTTGCATTATAACAAATTACTACCGCAAAATGTGGGAAAACATCTGTGATATGATGAAAGTTTGCACAGAATATTTATCCACAAATTATGTCCTATTCGATTACGCCTATTGCAACCGTTCATTCCCCCTACAAACAAAAATTCGGCATTGCCCGCCAACCCGGTTTGGTTCCTGCGGCAGAAATTTGCATTGAACTCACTCCTGAATTTACCGCAGACAGCGTTCGGGGCTTGGAAGATTTCGACTATGTGTGGATAAGTTTTATTTTCCACGGCGTATTGGATGAAGGTTGGGCGCAAATGGTGCGTCCGCCACGGCTCGGAGGCAAACAAAAAATGGGCGTATTTGCTACGCGCAGCCCGCACCGCCCCAATCATCTCGGTTTATCCCTGCTGAAACTCGAACGCATCGAAACAGGCAAACCTGTCCGCATCTATTGCAGCGGTGCAGACCTATTGGACGGTACTCCGGTAGTGGATATCAAACCCTACATCCCCTTTATCGAATCCAAACCTGACGCATCATCAGGTTTTGTCAGCGGCAAACCTGAAGAATTGAACGTAGTCTGGGCAGAAAGTACGCTTGCGGAACATTTATCCACAGAAGAAAAACATCTCATTGAGCAAAGTATTGCCCAAGATCCTCGCCCTGCCTATCAAGATATTCCTGAACGAATTTATGTGATGAATATTGCGGATTATGAAGTGCAGTTTAGGATAGAAAACAAATGTGCCACAGTGATTAAACTATCCACAATCTGATTGCAAATTAAATCTCTCTACACACAAAAGGCCGTCTGAAATGTTCAGACGGCCTTTTAATTATCCACAGACTGATTGATTCAGCCCGTTATTTTTTAGATTTTGCTGGCAAAGAATTCCAAGGTACGAACCAATTGGCAAGTGTAAGACATTTCATTGTCGTACCAAGCAACAGTTTTCACCAATTGTTTGTCGCCAACTGTCATCACGCGGGTTTGAGTTGCATCGAAAAGTGAGCCGTATTCAATACCAATAACGTCGGAAGAAACGATTTGATCTTCAGTGTAGCCGTAAGACTCGCTAGCGGCGGCTTTCATAGCTGCATTGATTTCTTCTTTGGTAACAGGGCGTTCGAGAATAGAAACCAGTTCGGTCAAAGAGCCGGTAGCAACAGGAACGCGTTGGGCAGAACCATCAAGTTTGCCGTTCAATTCAGGAATGACCAAGCCGATGGCTTTTGCGGCACCAGTGCTGTTCGGTACGATATTCAAGGCAGCGGCACGGGCGCGGCGGAAGTCGCCTTTGCGGTGCGGCGCGTCAAGGGTGTTTTGGTCGCCGGTATAAGCATGGATAGTGGTCATCAGGCCTTCAACAATACCGAACTCTTTTTGCAATACCGCAGCCATAGGGGCCAAACAGTTAGTCGTACAAGAAGCGGCTGAAATAACGGTTTCGCTGCCGTCCAAAATATCTTGGTTTACGCCGTACACAACGGTTTTTACATCATTGCCGCCAGGAGCAGAAATCACAACTTTGCGCGCACCGGCACGGATATGGGCTTCAGCTTTGGTTTTACTGGTAAAGAAACCGGTACATTCGAGGACAACGTCCACACCCAGCTCGCCCCAAGGCAATTCTTCAGGATTAGGATTGGCAAATACTTTGATTTCTTTGCCGTTAACAACAATCGCATCATCTTTCAATTCGGCAGAGCCTTCAAAGCGGCCTTGAGTACTGTCGTATTTAAAGAGGTGCAGCAGCATATCGGCAGGAGTCAAGTCGTTAACAGCAACGACTTCGATACCTTGGGCTTTTTCAATTTGACGCAATGCCAGACGACCGATACGGCCAAAACCATTAATCGCTACTTTAATACTCATTTTGCTACTCCTATTAGATGGAATGGGAAAAATTTTTCAGTAAGGCCATTGTATCCTGAAATAAAATTACTTTCTAGGATTACAAATGATTACTTTTAAGTTGTTTGATTTAAATAAAGAAAACATGAAATTCTTGCTTGTAGGAAAATATCAGACAAATCGGATTAGTCCTATATTTTGATATTTTATTTCATAAAAACCGTTTTCAAATCTTAAAAGTTTCATAAGTTTATGAAAATCATAAACTTAGTTCTATTTTTCCATATTTTGCCGATTTTGTGTTGATAATTCAGTGTTTTCTTCAAATCATAATATTTTAATTTTTAAAATGATGATTTTGATGAAGAACCAAACTATCTGTGGATAACGGAATAACTTTCTTTAAAACCAATTCGATAATTACTTTTTATCTTTGAGGCCAACCTCAACTGAATGCCAGAATAAAAAAGGATAGAATCTTAGTTTTTCTATTTTTCTGTGGATAAAACCCAAATTACCCACTTCAATTTCACATGCTATTGTGGATAATTAAAATTTTGAATTTCACCCCTGCAAAACATCCATATTGGCAAATACTATTAAAAATGATGGCTTGTTTTTTCCTTTTTAACGTATCATTTGCCCATCAGACTTTTTAAAAGGAAGCAATTATGCTGCAACGGACTTTAGCCAAATCAGTAAGCGTTACCGGCGTCGGTCTGCATTCGGGCGAAAGGGTCGCTCTGACTTTGCATCCTGCCGAAGAAAACAGCGGTATTTCGTTCCGCCGTACTGATTTAAGTGGAGAAATGGGCGAAGTAATCAAATTAAATCCTTATTTGATTAACGATACCCGCCTCTCTTCAACCATCGTTACCGATAAAGGCGTGCGCATCGGCACGATTGAACACATTATGTCGGCTCTGTCTGCCTACGGCATCGACAATGCCTTGATTGAATTGAACGCGCCTGAAATTCCGATTATGGACGGCTCGAGCCTACCGTTTATTTATCTTTTGCAAGATGCGGGCGTTATCGATCAAAAAGCCCAAAAACGGTTTTTAAAAATCCTCAAACCCATTGAAATCAAAGAAACCGGAAAATGGGTGCGCTTTACGCCTTATGACGGCTTTAAAGTTACTTTAACCATCGAATTTGATCATCCCGTATTCAACCGCAGCGCACCTACTTTCGAGATTGATTTTGCAGGAAAATCCTATATCGATGAGATTGCCCGCGCCCGTACCTTCGGCTTTATGCACGAAGTAGAAATGATGCGCGCCCACAATCTCGGACTGGGCGGTAATTTGAACAACGCCATCGTGATTGACGACATGGATGTTTTGAATCCGGAAGGTTTGCGCTATCCCGATGAATTTGTCCGCCACAAAATCCTGGATGCAATTGGCGATTTGTACATTGTCGGCCATCCTATTATCGGCGCATTTGAAGGTTACAAATCAGGACATGCCATCAATAATGCGCTGTTGCGTGCCGTTTTGGCAGATGAAAGCGCTTACGAATGGGTTGAGTTTGCCGATGATGAAGACTTGCCTAGTGCTTTTCACGAGCTGCCGGCAGCCTGATAGAAAATAGACAAAACAGTCCAATAAAAAGGCCGTCTGAACCTTTCAGACGGCCTAAATCATGTTGTTTTCCATAAGTAATTATCCACATATTCATATCTTTTATCTTATTGAAAAATAAAAATATTAAAATTTAACATTATTCTTATACACATCTTATCCATATATTTTCCCAAACTAAAAGGCCGTCTGAACAACTAGGTTTCAGACGGCCTTTGCATGTCAAACCGACAATATCAATCGCCCATGACTTTGCCTTCGCGGCGCGGGTCGGCACCGCCGAGCAAACCGTCTTTGCCGATCACAATGCCTTGTACGCCGGAATTCAAATCGCGGATTTGGACTTTATAGCCTAGTTTTTCCAAGGCTGCCGCTTTGTCCGCCGCAGCGGTTTTTTCCTCGATTTCATACTGGCTGCCGCGATTGAGCATATTCGGCAGTGAAATTGCCGTTTGAATGTCCATACCCCAGTCGATATGCGCTACCAGCGTTTTAGCAACGAAACCGATAATGCGGCTGCCGCCCGGCGAACCGACCGCCATATAAGGTTTTCCGTCTTTCATCACAATGGTCGGGCCATCGAAGAACGCGGCCGTTTGCCACCCGCCACGCTGTTGGCAACGGTTTTACCGTCCGCGCCGACAGGGTTGAAAGCGAAATCGGTCAATTCATTGTTGAGCAGATAGCCGTTTGCCATCAGCCCCGAGCCGAACGCGTTTTCAATCGAAGTCGTCATCGATACAACGTTGCCGTCTTTATCCACCACCACCAAATGGCTGGTGGACGGCAGCTCTACCGCCATACCCTGCGCGTATTTCTTGCCAAACTTGCCTGCCTGAATGTTTTCCAACGCCTTGTCGGCTTGGCGGATTTCTTCGGCACGCGGTTTCAGGTAAGCCTGAGAAATCAAGGCACGGGTCGGGACGTTGACAAACGCGGGATCGCCAATGTAATGATCTCGGTCGGCAAACGCAATTCGCGACGCATCGCCTATCCAGCGCCAACTGTGGATATTTTCCGATCCCAACGCCTTCATATCCTGATTTTGCAAGACGCCCAAAATCTCGCCCAAAGCAATCGCCCCCGAACTTGGCGCGCCCATGCCGCAAACTTCGTATTCACGATAAGGTGCGCAAACCGGTTGACGCTCGATAACGCGGTAGTTTTTCAAATCTGACAAACTGATTTTGCCGGGGTTATCCACAGCGCCGGTAACGGCACGGACAATATTCTGCGCCTGCGCACCCTGATAAAACGGCATGCTGCCTTTTTCCGCCAACAGGCGTACGGAACGCGCAAATTCAGGGTTTTTCAACACCGTTCCCGCTGCCAAAGGCTTGCCGTCAGGCAGGAAATAGGCGGCGGTTTGCGGATAACGTTGCAAGGGTTCCAAATTTTGCTCGATGGATTTCGCCATACGCGGAGAAACGGCAAAACCTTGTTCCGCCAAAGTAATCGGTTTTTCAAACAGGCTTGCCCACGGCAATTTGCCGTAACGCTTGTGGACATCTTCCAGCAGCTTCGGAATCCCCGGCACACCGACCGAACGGCCGCCGACCACTGCTTTTATAAAGCCCATCGGTTTGCCGTTTTCATCCAAGAAAAGTTCCGGCGTTGCCGCTTTCGGCGCCGTTTCTCGGGCATCAAACGTCGTCAGCTTTTTCGCCTTATTGCCCCAATACACCAAAAACGCGCCGCCACCCAATCCGGAAGACTGCGGCTCAACCAGTCCCAAAGTTGTCTGCATGGCGATCATCGCATCTATCGCGCTGCCGCCGCGTTTCAAAATCTCGTATCCCGCCTCGGTCGCCAACGGATTGGCAGACGCCGCCATATAATGTTTGGCGCGGATCAATTTCTGCTCGGTCAGCCCCGTCCCTTGTTCCGGCGCATGGTTATCCACAGCCATCGGCACAGGCGCGGCATCAGGTTTCTGCATAGGCTTGTGCGCGCACGCCGCCAAAACCAAAACTGCCAACAGGTTTAATCCAAAGGAAAATTTCATATCTGCTCCCTTTTAGTTAGCTATTTTTCAGACGACCTGCTGTTGAAAAGTACAAAAGGTCGTCTGAAACATGAAAAACGATTGGACTGTTTATCTCGTCATACAGTTCCGTTCGGGCTCGGTATAAAACCGGCAGGCTGTGTGTATAGCCGGAAAGTTATGCACAGAGCCAAACCGAATGTCAAAATTATCCACATCTGCCAACAAGGCAAACAGCGGTTTATCCGCATCCAAAATTAGCATTCAACTGATTGAACTGAAAAAGGAATCAAAGTTATACATAAGAAAAAGCGCAACTCAATATAATCATCTATTTATTATTTAAAATCTTATTTATAGTTTGTTTTCCCATCGCGCAGCCAACGCCCGCAACGTAAAGGCATCTTTTCAAAAAATTAGATAGTTAAGGATTGTTAAACTTCTGTAAATCAGATAGAGTTACGGCTGATAAATTAAATTAATAATGGAGCTTCCATCAATGAAAGGCGATATCGGCGTCATCGGCTTGGCCGTTATGGGTCAAAACTTGATTTTGAATATGAACGATCGCGGTTTCAAAGTCGTGGCGTACAACCGGACCACTGTTAAAGTAGACGATTTTCTCAACGGCGCAGCCAAAGGCACCAACATTATCGGTGCCTATTCATTGCAAGATTTAGTGGATAAATTAGAAAAACCACGCAAAATCATGATGATGGTGCGCGCTGGTTCTGTTGTTGACGATTTTATCGAGCAACTCGTTCCGCTTTTGGACGAAGGCGACATCATTATTGACGGCGGCAATGCCAACTATCCTGATTCCACCCGCCGTACACACGAGCTGGCCGCAAAAGGCATCCGCTTCATCGGCGCGGGCGTTTCCGGCGGCGAAGAAGGTGCGCGTCACGGTCCGTCCATCATGCCCGGCGGCGACGAAGCCGCATGGCCCGCCGTCAAACCCATCTTCCAAGCCATTGCCGCCAAAACCCCGCAAGGCGAACCCTGCTGCGACTGGGTTGGCCGAGACGGCGCAGGCCATTTCGTCAAAATGGTGCACAACGGCATCGAATACGGCGATATGCAGTTGATTTGCGAAGCGTACCAATTTATGAAAGATGGTTTGGGCCTGTCTTATGATGAAATGCACCAAATCTTCAACGAGTGGAACAAAACCGAACTGGATTCCTACCTGATTGAAATCACCGCCGCGATTTTGGGCTACAAAGACGAAAACGGCGAACCTTTGGTCGAAAAAATCCTCGATACCGCCGGACAAAAAGGCACAGGCAAATGGACCGGCATCAACGCCCTCGATTTGGGCATCCCGTTGACGCTCATTTCCGAAGCCGTGTTCGCCCGCTGCGTGTCCGCGTTCAAAGACCAACGCGTTCAAACCGGCAGCTTGTTCGGCAAAACCATCAGCCCCGTCGAAGGCGACAAAGCCGCATGGGTCGAAGCCCTGCGCCAAGCCCTGTTGGCATCCAAAATCATCTCCTACGCACAAGGCTTCATGCTCATCCGCGAAGCCAGCGAAAACAACGATTGGGCATTGAATTACGGCAACACCGCCCTTCTGTGGCGCGAAGGCTGCATCATCCGCAGCGCGTTCTTGGGCAACATCCGCGACGCATACGAAGCCAATCCCGATTTAGTGTTCTTGGGTTCCGACCCCTATTTCAAAGGCGTATTGGAAAACTGCCTGCCCGCATGGCGCAAAGTGGTCGCCAAAGCCATCGAATGCGGCATCCCCATGCCCTGCATGGCTTCTGCGATTACCTTCCTTGACGGCTACACCACCGAACGCCTGCCCGCCAACTTGCTGCAAGCCCAACGCGACTACTTCGGCGCGCACACCTACGAGCGCACTGACAAACCGCGCGGCGAGTTCTTCCACACCAATTGGACAGGCAAAGGCGGCGATACCGCATCGACCACTTACGATATTTGATTTGTTTGAATCAGCGAAAAGGTCGTCTGAAAACCAAGATTCAGGTTTCAGACGACCTTTGCCGTTTGAAAGCATCGGTTTTTGACAAAATCCACGGATTGCTCACAACTTATCCACAATCCGAACCCCGCTCCAATTTAATCAAATCAAACCTAATCTATTGAAAAATATCAATATACAAAAAGGTCGTCTGAAAATTTTCAGACGACCTTTTAAATTGTTCACAAAATTATCAACAAGCCTCTCGCATATTCAGTATCAAACCAGATTCTGCGGATTGCCTGCGACGAAGCGGTTGATGTTGTCCACAAGGATGTCAAACAGACGGTTGGCGGCCTCTTGGCTTGCCCATGCAATGTGTGGCGTGACAATGAGGTTGGGCAGTCGAGCTTTCAGCAGAGGGTTGCCGTCGCGCGGCGGCTCTTGTGTTAACACGTCAAAACCTGCCCCGCCGATTTGGCCGTATTTCAACGCCGCAACCAAAGCGGCTTCATCAACCAAGCCGCCGCGCCCGCAGTTGATGAGGATGGCGCCGGGTTTCATTTGCTGCAATTCGGCTTCGCCTATCATGTTTGCCGTTTCCGGCGTGAGCGGGCAATGCAGCGACAGCGCGTCGGCAGTGCGGACGGCTTCGTCAAAGGAAACGTAGCCGTCGCGGACGGTTTCGGCGTGTTTGTGTTCGGCGAACACGACCTTCATTTTGAACGCCTGTGCATAAGTTGCCAGCGTTTTACCAATATTGCCGCGACCGAAAATCGCCAGTGTTTTACCGTTTAAATCGCGCATCGGTGCGCCGAGGTGGCAGAAAAACGGCGAGTTTTCCCACAAGCCTGCTGCAACGTCTCGCTGATAGGCAGGCAGGTTGCGCATCAGGGTAATCATCATCATAAACGCGTGTTCCGCCACGGATTCATTGCCGTAAGCGCGGATGTTGCACACGCTCACGCCCGCTTGCTTGGCGGCAGCAAGGTCAACATTGTTGACGCCCGTCGCGGCTAGCGCAATCAGTTTGAGCTGCGGGTTGGCGGCGATGTGTTCGGCAGAAATCACGACTTTGTTGGTAATGATTATGTCCGCGCCCTGTATGCGCTCGGCGGTCTGATGCGCCTCAGTCGAACCATAGCTGCTTAAAGTATGCGGAAAATCAAAGTCAAACGGACGGTTGACGAGGGTATCGCGGTCGAGGACGACAATATGGATCGGGTTCATAAAATTTCTATCAAAAATAAAATATAGATTTATAAAATCTAAATCAGGATAAAGGATTTAAAATATACGCGTTAGTTGATAATAATTATTATGTAGCGATTAGAACATCAATGTATCAGGAAAACAGAATGATTAAAACCATTACATTTGCTATTTTGCATTTCAGCGTTGCATTTAGTGTCGCCTATATTCTGACCGGCAGTATCGGCATTTCCAGCGCGGTGGCTTTGGTCGAACCCATCGTCAATACCGTCGTCTTTTATTTTCACGAAAAAGCGTGGAACCGCTACGAGAAAAACAAATCAGACAAGCAAAAATTGTGGGTACCTCTGCATCAGTGCGGCTAAAGTTTCAGACGGCCTTTTGCTTGATTAAAACCGATTATGCCTTTGTGGTTCGTCCATCGCCATAAAAATGCCAAACCCTAAAATAGAGTAAGACTTTACGAAGGCTTCATGAAGGTAAAAATGCTAAAATACGCTATTCTTGCAAACCCATTCAGACGGCCTCAATGCTCACCGATTTAGAAAAAAACGCCATCCGCGACCATTACCAAAACATCGGCAAAAACCTGCCCGGTTTCCGTCCGCGCGCTTCGCAGAGGGAAATGATTGCGGCGATTGCCAACGCTTTTTCGCGGACGTTGACGCGTGAAGAAGGCGAAGAAGCGCCCAAACGCGAGGGCGAGAGCATTGCCGTGATTGAAGGGCCGACCGGCGTGGGTAAATCATTGGCCTACCTTTTGGCCGGAGGCATCATGGCGCAAACGCGCGGCAAACGGTTGATCGTCAGCAGCGCGACGGTGGCCTTGCAGGAGCAGTTGGTTGACCGCGATTTGCCGTTTCTGGTCGAAAAAAGCGGTTTGGAGCTGACCTTTGCGCTTGCCAAAGGGCGCGGCCGTTATCTTTGTCCCTACAAACTCTATCAACTGACGCAAAACAACGCCCAGCAAAACCTGCTTGGCTTTGAAGCGCCGGAAGTGTTGTGGGACAGCAAACCCAAGCCGGAAGAATTGAACCTGCTGCGCGACATTGCCGATGAATTTTCAGCCCGCCGCTTTAATGGCGACCGCGACGCTTGGCCGGAAAAAATCGATGACACGATTTGGCTTAAAGTGACCAACGACCGCCACGGCTGCCTAAAATCCGCCTGTCCCAACCGTCCGGAATGCCCGTTTTACCTGGCACGCGATGTCTTGGAAACCGTCGATGTCGTCGTTGCCAACCACGATCTTCTGCTTGCCGACATCAGCATGGGCGGCGGCGTGATTCTGCCTGCGCCTGAAAACAGTTTCTATTGCATAGACGAAGCGCACCACCTGCCCAAAAAAGCCCTCAGCCGCTTTGCCGCCGAACATTCATGGAATATTGCCGTTTGGACGCTGGAAAAACTGCCGCAGCTGACCGGCAAAATTGCCGCGCTTACCGATAAAGCCGAACTTGCCAACCTTGCCGACGAAGCTGCCACATCTTTGCTCGACAGTTTGCACGAATGGCAGTTCCATTTGGCGGAAGAGCCGTCTTTAAGTCTGGGGTCGTCTGAAAATGACAGGCGGAAACACAACGAACCGACTTGGTTGTGGGAAGACGGCAAAATCCCTGAAGGCCTGGAAACCACAGTTTCCAATACGGCCATTGCCGCGCGCAGCCTGCTCAAACATGTTGTCGGCTTGAACGATGCGCTTTCCGCCGCGCGCCGCGAAAAAGAGCAGGACGGTGCACTCCTCGACCGCCTGACCAGCGAGTTCGGCCTTTTTATCGCCCGTATCGAACAAATCAGTGCGGTTTGGGATTTGCTTTCCACCGTTCCCATTGAGGGCGAAGAGCCGTTGGCGAAATGGATAACCCGCCGTGCCGACGACAAAAACGACTACATTTTTAACGCCAGCCCCATCAGCAGCGCATCCCACCTTGCCAACAGCCTGTGGCGGCGCGCGGCAGGCGCGGTGTTGACTTCGGCCACCCTGCAATCGCTCGGCAGCTTCAACCTGATTTTGCGCCAAACCGGCCTATTATGGCTGCCCGAAACCACCACGCTTGCTTTGGAAAGCCCGTTTAATTTCGATACGCAAGGCGAGCTGTATATTCCGCCCGTACACGCCAGCCCCAAAGACCCTGATGCACACACGGCCGCCATTGTCGAATGGTTGCCGAAGCTGGTTTCGCCGGTTGAAGCCATCGGCACGCTAGTGTTGTTTTCCTCGCGCAAGCAAATGCAGGATGTCGCCTTGCGACTGCCTGACGAATACTTGCCGCTTCTGCTTGTACAAGGCGAGTTGCCCAAGGCCGTTCTTTTACAAAGACACCATCAAGCCATTGCCGAAGGTAAAGCCAGCATTATTTTCGGCCTCGACAGTTTTGCCGAAGGCCTCGACCTGCCCGGTACGGCATGCGTGCAAGTCATTATTGCCAAGCTGCCGTTTGCCATGCCGGACAATCCCATCGAGAAAACCCAAAACCGTTGGATTGAACAACGCGGCGGCAATCCCTTTATCGAAATCACCGTTCCCGAAGCCAGCATCAAACTGATCCAAGCCGTCGGCCGCCTTATCCGTACCGAACAGGATTACGGCCGCGTGACCATCCTTGACAACCGCGTCAAAACGCAACGCTACGGCCAACAATTATTGGCCTGTCTGCCGCCATTTAAACGGATAGGGTAGTTGTGGATAATTTAAAAAAACAAAGGCCGTCTGAAACCAAATGTTCAGACGGCCTTTTATTCTTTTCAAGCTATAAATCCAATTTCATGACGGATACGGTTTCCCCGTTGTGCCAAGTCTGGGTGATTTCTTTCCAGCCGAACTTTTCATACACGGCCTGCACATCCGGCGTATAGAGAAACAGATGCGGCAAACCCAGTTCGTGTGCTTTATCCAAACAAAACGAAACCAGCTGCCTGCCTACACCCAAACCGCGAAATTGCGGTAAAACGAACACATCGCCCAGCCAATATTCGTATTCGGGAAAACACGCCATATCAAATCGCTTCAATGCCGCCGAACCCATCAGCCGCCCTTCGTTATCCACAGCCGCAAACGCCAGCGGCAAATTATCCCCATCGAGGCACTGCGCGTAATACGCACGGATTTTGTCTAGAGACGACCACGGCGCAAAATCGTGCCATTCCTCAAACAGCGCGAGGGCTAAAGGCTCGACAAATTCAGGCTTCAGACGGCATATGTTCATATTGGCTCCTCTTGTTGTACCGCATAGGGGTAGTTTTTACAGTATAGGCCGTCTGAAAGATTAACACATCTTAAAAAATCAGCGTAAAACACGATAAACCCGCCGCCAGCCCCATTCAAATCACTTATAATTCTGCCCATACCGCACACAAACAAAAGAAGAACATCATGGCCAAGAAATTTCCCATTTTCCCGAAAAATCCCGAGCGTATCTGCTGGGGTTGCGACAAATACTGCAAAGAAGACGATTTGCAATGCGGCAACGGTTGCGAACGAATCCAACACCCCATCGAGTTGGACGGCCGCGACTGGTATAAAAAAGGCGACTGGAGCAATTTGTTGAGCGAAGAGCAGCAAATCGAACTTGGACTGAAAGAAGCGCCCAAGCCTGCCAAACCGCATATCAAGCTGCCTTTGAAAAACAAAACGGCTTAAGGCATACTGTAAACAAATGAAATAAAAAGGCCGTCTGAAACCTGAAAAACAGGGTTTCAGACGGCCTTTGTGTTATCAGATTATGCCTTCACATAATGCACAAACGCGTATTCGATGCCTTTAGCGGAAACATGGTTTTCCCGAGAGGCTTCTTGCCATGTTTCTGTGGAAAACTCAGGAAAAAACGCATCGCCATCCACATCCAAACCGACTTCGGTCAAACGCAAATCGGTGGCAATCGGCAGGGCTTGTTCATAAATTTGCGCGCCGCCCATGATGATGACTTCTTCAACCCCCTGACACAAAGTCAGCGCATCTTCTAAAGAAGCCGCCGTTTGCGCGCCTTCGGCCTGATAATCTTGACGGGTGATGACGATATTTTGACGGCCGGGCAGCGGTTTGTGCGGCAGCGATTCCCATGTTTTGCGGCCCATAATAACGGGTTTGCCGGTGGTGTAGGATTTGAAGAAGGCAAAATCCTCGGGCAAATGCCAAGGCATGGTGTTGTTGATGCCGATACAGCGGCGGGCGGCGTAGGCGGCGATGAGGGTGATTTTCGGCATGATGAAGTCCGTTTGCAAAATAAAATGATTATAGCGGAAGGGAGGCTGGATAGACTGAATGTCCGATATTCTAAAAATGTTTCAATATTTATAAAATCAATATTCAAAATACTTAATTTTGACAAAAATCATTTATTGTTCATTTTTTTAGGTATATGATAAATATCATACCAAATAAAAAGGAAAGGAAAAAATGATGAGAACTTTTCATGTTTCTGCTTTGACTGCTTCCCTGTCTTTGATGTTGGCTGCCTGCGGCGGCGCAACAAGCGGCTTGTCGAATGCCGTGACCGAACCGCTCAATCCGCATCCGAAAGGCGTGTTGTCCATTGAATTGAACGAATCTGTCCCTGAAAACGGTACGTTGGAGCTGACGGCCAACGGTAAAACGCAAACCCTGAAAAAAGGCGGCAAACTCGATACCGGCTTTTTGAAAACCGATAAAGTGTCCTCTTACGACTACGCCCAAAAAATTAAGGTAAAAGGCCAAGTCATCACTTTGGAAACGGGCGACTTCCAAGTGTATAAACAAAATTATTCCGCTGTTGCCGCGCGTTACGCCAAACAAAAAGCCGATGACGCGGGCAAGCTGCAAAACCTCGATACATACACATTCACCGTCGGCGAAGTCCAAGGCGATGAAACCGCTTACCGCAATTTGCCCAAACAAGGCAGCTATCAGTATTCGGGCATTGCGTTTAACGGCGACGACCGCAGCGGCCGTCTGAAATACACCGTTGATTTCGATAAAAAACAAGGTTACGGCAAAATCAGCAGCATGGCTTCCCACAATAATGTCGACCTGCTTGCCGCAGGTATTGCCAATAACAATGGCAAAGCCGCCATCAGCGGTAAAACCAGTTTGAACGGTATCGAAAACGGCCGTTACGATTTGAAACTTTTCGGCCCGCAGGCTGAAGAAATTGCCGGTAAAGCGCAAATCAAAGTTGGCGGTTCCACCAAAGAAATTGGTTTGGCCGGTAAGAAAGAATAGGAAACAAGGCCGTCTGAAAGGTTCAGACGGCCTTTTTGTGACAAAAAAAGCAACGGCTCAAACCGTTGCTTTTTTCATACTAACCTAAATTACAGGCTGCCCAAGATAATGCGCAACACGCGGCGCAACGGCTCGGCAGCGCCCCACAAGAGTTGGTCGCCAACGGTGAACGCGCTGATGTATTCGCCGCCCATCTCCAGTTTGCGGATACGGCCGACAGGAACAGACAGCGTGCCGGTAACTTTGGCAGGAGTCAGCTCGTGAATGCTGGCTTCTTTTTCGTTGGGGATAACTTTCACCCAGTCGTTCGCGCCTGCCAAGATGGCTTCGATTTCAGAAACAGGCAGGTCTTTTTTCAGCTTCAGGGTGAGGGCTTGGCTGTGGCAGCGCATAGAGCCGATGCGTACGCACAAGCCGTCGATTACGGTCGGATTGTCGCTGCGGCCGAGGATTTTGTTGGTTTCCACACCACCCTTCCATTCTTCTTTGGACTGGCCGTTGCCCAAGTCCACGTCAATCCACGGAATCAGGCTGCCGGCGAGCGGTACGCCGAAGTTGGCTTTCGGATAGTCTTCGCTGCGCAGGAAATCGGACACTTTGCGGTCGATGTCGAGAATCGCGCTGGAAGGATCGGCAAGCTCGTCTGCCACTTTGGCGTGAATCGCGCCCATGCCGCTGATGAGTTCGCGCATGTTTTTCGCACCTGCGCCGGAAGCGGCTTGATAGGTCATGCTGGTTGCCCATTCGACCAAATCGTTTTGGAACAGGCCACCCAAAGCCATCAGCATCAGGGAAACGGTACAGTTGCCGCCGATGTAGTTTTTCACGCCGTTTTTGAGACCATTGTCGATGACGTTGCGGTTGACGGGATCGAGGACGATAATCGCGTCGTCTTTCATGCGCAGGGAGGACGCCGCGTCAATCCAGTAGCCGTTCCAGCCGCTGTCGCGCAGGGGTTGGAAGACGGATTTGGTGTAATCTCCACCCTGACAGGTAACGATGATGTCCATTTTTACCAATTCGGCAATATCGTTGGCATCCAACAATGTTTTGGCTGCCTGACCGAAATCAGGGGCAGCGCCGCCGACGTTGGAAGTGGTAAAGAAAAACGCTTCGGGAATGTGGGAGAAGTCGTTTTCTTCTTTCATACGCTGCATCAAAACAGAGCCGACCATACCGCGCCAGCCGACGAAACCTACTTTCATGTGCTACTCCTTGAGAAGAAAATCCGGATAAGTTTTATAGTGCATTAACAAAAATCGGAACGGCATCGCCTGCCGCTTTGTTCAGATTTTTGTTAACCCACTATAACAAAGGGGAAAACAAGTGTTTTAACGCCGTCTGCGGAAAATGTAAAGGTTTTTATCGAAATTTTTTAGAATGATGGAAAAATAGGTTAAGATGGCAATGAAACTACATTTCATTAATTGCATAGAGGAAAGATTAAATGAATGAAATAAAGTCGGTAGATTTGCCGCAAACGGAAGTAGTGGATGTCCATATTGCTTCAGTATGGTCACGGGTCGCGGCATATTTGTTGAATTATTTATTTAATGTAATTATTTTTTTACCCTATTATTATATTTTATATACTGAAGCAGCAGTAATTGCCAAGCAGAAAAATATTCCTTTTACACCAGATCTTATAACGAGTGTCAGTATGCGGGCAGATATGGCTAAGGTGGGAGGATTGAGTACTATCGTATATTTAATTGTCGGTATTGTTCAGCTTTATTACATGAGCCGTTATGGTCAATCCTTGGGTAAAAAGATCATGGGTATTCGTGTATTAAAAAGCAATGGCAGCAATCCGGGTTTTCTTGGTACGGTGTTAGTACGAGAATTAGCATGGGGCTTGATTGTACTTGTCATCTTGATTTCCGCATACTTTGTATTAAAAGTAAACATTTTAATTTGTTCCCTACTGATTTTACTGATCAACTTCATCATGCTCTTCTCCGTCAAACGCGACCGCCGCACGCTCTACGATATGCTGGCCGATACGGTTGTCGTCCAACTACCGCCGCGCCGATAAATGGCTTTTTTGTGTTAAAATCAGCACTTTCCAACATAGGCCGTCTGAAAAATAGCTTTCAGACGGCCTTTCGACACGCTATTGATTCCATGAAAAAACACCTGTACCGCATCACGCTCGTCAGCATTGCCGCAGCCATTCTTGCTGCCTGTCCGAGCAAAAGCATTAAAAACCTTCCCGAAACCGACACCAGCGTTATCAAAGGCCCTGACCGCCCCACCGGTACGCCTGACCCCATCGGTACGACAGTGAGCGGGGGAGGAGCAAACTACACCGTTGTTTCCTACAACGAACTGCCGCACTGGAGCACCCAACACTTTGCCAAAAGCCTGCAATCTTTCCGCTTAGGCTGTGAAAAACTCAAAAACCGCCAAGGCTGGCAGGACGTTTGTATCCAAGCCATGCAAACGCCGGCGCACCATTTCCAAGCCAAGCACTTCTTTGAACGCTATTTCACCGCATGGCGCGTCGATAACGGCGGTAATCCTGCCGGCACCATTACCGGCTATTACGAACCGGTCCTGCACGGCGACGACAAGCCCACAAGCCAATCCCGTTTCCCTATTTATGGCATTCCGAACGATTTTGTTTCCGTTCCGCTGGCTGCAAACTTGAGAGGCAGCAAAGCCACCGTCCGCATCCGCCAAACCGGCCAAAACAGCGGCGTCATCGACAATAGCGGCACATACACGGCCGATTTGTCCAGATTCCCGATTACAGCACGCAGCACTGCGCTGAAAGGCCGTTTTGAAGGCAGCCGTTTCGTTCCTTACTACACCCGCAGCCAAATCAACGGCGGCGCGCTTAACGGCAAAGCGCCAATTTTGGGTTATGCAGATGATCCGGTCGAACTTTTCTTTATGCACATTCAAGGTTCAGGTCGTCTGAAAACGCCGTCCGGCAAATACATCCGTGTCGGATTTGCCGATAAAAACGAACATCCGTATGTTTCCATCGGCCGCTATATGGCGGACAAAGGCTATCTGCCGCTGGGTCAGACCAGCATGCAGGGCATCAAGGCCTATATGAAGCAAAACCCCGGCCGCCTTGCCGAAGTTTTGGGACAAAACCCAAGCTACGTCTTCTTCCGCGAGCTGACCGGCAGCAGTGATTCCGGCCCGGTGGGCGCATTGGGTACGCCGTTGATGGGCGAATACGCCGGTGCCATCGACCGTCACTACATCACGCTTGGCGCACCATTATTTGTCGCCACTGCCCACCCGACCACCAAAAAAGCCCTCAACCGCCTGATTATGGCGCAAGATACCGGCAGCGCGATTAAAGGCGCGGTCCGTGTGGATTATTTCTGGGGCTATGGCGACGAAGCAGGCGAAGTGGCCGGCAAAATGAAAACCACCGGCTATGTATGGCAGCTCCTACCCAACGGCATGAAACCGGAATACCGTCCATAAACAGCGGTTTAAAAAAAGGCCGTCTGAAACCAAGATTCAGGTTTCAGACGGCCTTTTTATTTTTATAAAAATGCGGCAGGTTTTAAAAACCTGCCGCGGTATGGGGACATACAGCTCGGACGGTAAGCCGGGTTCTGTCGCGGACAGTCATTCCTCTAGGCACATCATTGCTGGTGTGCTCAAGCAACCTACCCGAACGCTCGGCGAGCAGCGTCATCGCGTTCTGTTTGGTCTTGCTCCGAATGGGGTTTAGCCTGCTGCGCTTTGTTACCAAATGCACGGTGCGCTCTTACCGCACCTTTTCACCCTTACCTGTTTTGCCCGAAGGCAATCATCGGCGGTATTGCTTTCTGTTCCACTTTCCGTCGCGTTGCCGCGCCCGGCCGTTAGCCGGCATTCTGCTCTATGGAGCCCGGACTTTCCTCCCCGTATGCCTTACGCGATACGCGGCGACTGTCTGTCCGACCTGTATGAGTCGCGGATTATAGCACAGTCGCCATAAGGTTCAGACGGCCTGATATTTATTTTTTCTTTTTAAATGCTATCTCGGTTAAACCCAATTCCTGTGCTTTTTTGCGGACTGCGGATTCGGGCATTTCGCGTGCCAGGCGGCTGGTGCAGTATTCGGTCATGGTGGTGGCGCAGGCTTTGAAGTTGCCGGTAAAGTCGCTGGCGGCACTCAAAAACGGGATAAGGCGGCCGGCCATGATTTCTTCGGCCGGTGCGTCTGTTTGGGCGGATACGCGTCCGGACTCGACCGCCGAGAAAATTTGTTCGGTAAAGCGTCGGGCGAAGTTTTCTTCTGTTTGGCAGTCTTGGAATGCGGTGTTTTCGTGTTGGCAGACAAGGGTAACTTCGCCTTGAGCTTCTTGCAGCGGTTCGGCCAAATCGAGTTTGAGGGTTTGCTTGTCGGTTTGCAGCCAGGCGGTGCGGCCTTGGGTTTTGATGATTTTGCCGTAAACGCCGATGGCATCGTTTTGGGGGATGTTTTTCTGTTCGGCAAGTTGTTGGGCCGAGAATAAGGGGGCTTGTTCGGCAAATGCGCCGCCGGTTTCGTGTTTGAAGTAGGCGGCGAGGTCTTGTTTGATGAGGGCTTGGGTCAGCAGTTTTTCGCCTTCGGTCAGGCGGTGTGCGAAGCCGTGTGTTTTTGGGGAGGATGCGGCATCTGTGGTCTTGGTGTCCGGTGTGCAGGCGCTTAGGAATAAAAGCAGGGGAAGGATGTATTTCATGGTTGGTCTCTCAACAGGCTGTCTGAACATATGGTTTCAAACGGTCAGCGTTGTTTATCGATAATGATAAACCCGGCGCGGATAGACGGGATAAGCCGGATGGTTGTGAACGGGCTGGCTGTCTTGGTAAATAACGGTCGTTCCCGGCGGGGCGTTGATGGTCACGGTTTTGTTGATGGTGGTTTGCGAGTGGACGGGCAGGTCCAAGACGGCGGTGCGCCCATACGGAGTCTCGGTATAGACGCACGCGCTCAGCAAGAGGGTGACGCTCAGTGCCAATGCCTTCATGTTTCAGACGGCCTTATTTGAGCAGGTTTTTCAAGGCCAGGCGCACGCCTTCGCCGACTTCCGTACCTTTGGGAATGCCTTTAGTGGCGGCTTTGGCTTCGCGTTCGTTGTAGCCGAGGGCAAGCAGGGTGTTGATGATGTCTTGGCTTTCGTCGGCAACGGCATCAGGGGCAAACAGGCCGTCTGAAACGGTATGGGATACAAGTTTGCCGCGCAGTTCCAACACCATGCGTTCGGCGGTTTTCTTGCCGATGCCGGGGGCGGAGGAGAGACGTTTGACGTCTTCTTCGGCGATGGCTTGCGCCAGCTCGTCGGCATTCATGGCCGATAAAATGCCCAATGCGGTTTTGGCACCGATGCCGCTGACTTTGACCAGTTGGCGGAAGGTGGCGCGTTCCTCGGCTGAGGCGAAACCAAACAGCAAATGCGCGTCTTCGCGGACGACAAGCTGGGTGTAAAGATGGACGGTTTCGCCAACGGAGGGCAGGTTGTAGAAAGTCTGCATGGAAACGTCGGCTTCATAACCGACGCCGTTGACGTCGATAACGACCTGCGGCGGATTTTTCTCAATCAATTTGCCTGTGAGCCTGCTGATCATGGTGTTCCCCTGTGATTAAAAAAGGCCGTCTGAAACCTTGCAATCGGGTTTCAGACGGCCTTGTATTGTATCAAACTTCAGCGGTAACGCGGACGAAATCAGATGGCGGATGCCAGGTTCATATGACGGGCGCGTTCGCCTGCTTCGGCGGCACGTTCTTGGCTACTGAACGGACCCATTTTGACAACGTATTCGTAGTTGCGTTTTTCAAGCATGACTTTGCTGTCTGACGGCAGGCTTTGTGCGGCTTGGTTCAAATAAGCCTGTGCTTCGCGTTGGGTACCGAAGGATTTCAAATCAACAAAAAATTCTTTGTTGTTTGGGGAAATAATGGTTTGAGCGGCGGTTTGGCCGGGGATGATTTGTTCAACTTTGACGTTAGCCGAGCCTTGGTTGATGAAACCTAACTGTTGGGCGGCGGCTTTGGAAACATCGATGACGCGGTTGCCGTGGAAAGGGCCGCGGTCGTTGACACGGACGATGACGCTTTTGCCGTTTTGCATATTGGTCACGCGTGCGTAGCTGGGAATAGGGAGGGTTTTGTGGGCGGCGGAGAGGGCGTTCATATTGTAACGCTCGCCGCTGGAAGTTTTACGGCCGTGGAATTGGTTGCCGTACCATGAGGCTTTGCCGGTTTGGCTGAAAGAGGAAACTTTGGTCAGCGGCGTGTAGCGTTTGCCGGCAACTTTGTAACTGCGGTTGGCAGAAGGATGCAGTTTTTCGACTCGGACCACGCTGTCGGCGATGGCGGCATTGATGGAAAGGACGCCGATGGTGGCGGCGGCTAAGGAAAGGAGGGTTTTTTTAGTAAAAGTCAAAACGGGTTCCGTTCTTGAGTTGATAACGCAGCGGTTTCAGACGGCCTGTTATACGCCGCCGGCAAAACCGTTTTGTCGCCATGCTTCAAACAGAATGACGGCGACGGTATTGGAAAGATTCATGCTCCTGCTGTCGGGCATCATCGGCAGGCGGATTTTTTGTCCGGCAGGCAGGCTGTCGAGAACTTCGGCAGGCAGGCCGCGTGTTTCGGGACCAAACAGCAACACGTCGCCTTCGCGGAAGGAAACTTCGTCGGGGCGGGTGGAGCCTTTGGTGGTCAGCGCGAAAATGCGGCGGCCTTCGAGTGCCTTGAGGCAATCATCGAAATTCTCATGTACCGTCAGTTTGGCAAACTCGTGATAATCCAAACCCGCGCGTTTCATTTTGGACGAATCCAGAGGGAAACCAAGCGGTTTGACCAAGTGCAAATCAGCACCGGTATTGGCGCACAGGCGGATAATATTGCCCGTATTGGGCGGGATTTCGGGTTGGTACAAAACTATGGTAAACATATAAATCAATCACTTATAGAGTGGCATAATGCCGAAATGTTCCATGGGTGTCAAAAACTTTAAGCTATTTTTTCATTGGCGGACGCGCCAAACTCCAGCAAAAAATCTTACCTGCACCTGATTTTTTCAGCGTTTTCGCCAATTCGTTTAAAGTCGAGCCGGTGGTGAAGACATCATCAATTAACAGAATATTACACGCCTTCGGTAATTCGGCTTCGATTTCAAATGCATTCTTGATATTTCGCAGACGTTCGTCGCTTTTCAGTGTACTTTGCGGCTTGCCATGCCGTCTGAAAACCGCGTGGCGCGGCAGCAGCGTCCAGCCGTAGCGTTTTGCCAAAATATCCGTCAACGCCTCGCTTTGGTTGAATCCGCGCTTGAGCCGCCGCTCTTTGCTCAAAGGCATGGGCAGGACGAAATCGAAGTGTTCCATCGTCAGCCAGTCCGGTGCGTTTTGGCACATCAAATCCGCCAACGGTCGGCTCATGCCCAAATCGGCCAAGTGTTTCAGCTCGCGTATCATGCTGCTGACGGGCGGTTCGTAATACAGCGAGGCCCACATTCTATCAAATGCGGGCGGCTTTTTCTGACAACTGCCGCACACTGCCCCGCCCGCAACATGGCGGAAACACAAAGGGCAGCTTTGTGCCGCGTCGATAAAATATTCCGTCAAATCGTTTGCGCAGCCTCGGCAAAGGCCGTCTGAAACGGAATCGTGGCATAATACGCAACGTTGCGCATTGAGCTGTTTCAAACTGCGCCACCAAGAAAGAACATTCATGCCACACTCCGCCAAAAAAGTTTATCTGATACACGGTTGGGCGGCGAACCGCCATGTATTCGACGATTTGATACCGCGCCTGCCTGCCAATTGGGACGTCCACGCGCTTGATTTGCCCGGACACGGCGATGCGCCTTTTGCCGAACCGTTTGATATTGCCGCCGTTGCCGAAGCCTTCGCCGGACAAATCGACACGCCGGCACACATTCTCGGCTGGTCGCTGGGCGGACTGGTTGCCCTGTATCTGACCGCGCTTTATCCCGACAAAATCCAATCGCTCTGCCTGACGGCAAGTTTTGCCCGATTGACTGCCGACACGGATTATCCCGAAGGCTTGGCGCAACCTGCCCTGGGCAAGATGGTCGGCGCATTCCAGCAGGATTATGCCAAACATATTAAACAGTTTCTACAACTGCAACTGCTGCACACGCCCCATTCAGGCGAAATCTTAAACCGGGTGTTGCCCGATTTGGCGCGTTGCGGCACGCCTTCCGCCTTACAGGCCGCGCTTGAAGCGGTCAACCATGCCGACGCGCGTCCGCTGTTGCCGCTTATTCAAACGCCGTCATTGCTGGTGTTTGGACAGAAAGACGCGATCACGCCGCCGCGCATGGGCGAATATTTGCACCGCCATTTGAGCAATAGCGAGCTGGTCCTTATCGACAAAGCCGCACACGCGCCCTTTTTAAGCCATGCCGACGAATTTGCCGAAATCTACCGCAATTTTGTCGAAAAGGCCGTCTGAAACAGCCTTCAACCATAAAAACATTGTCGGGCAAAGCCCGCTGACACGACCCACCATGACCGAACAAGACAAACGCTGGCAGATTCACCGCCATCTCGCCCAAGACACCGACGAGCGCCTGCAGCTGGTCCGCAATGCACCCAAACGCATCATGCTGATTGGTGCCGATGCCGACATCAGCCGCAGCCTGCTGGCCGCGCGTTATCCCGACGCCGTGTTTGAAGAATACGATCCGAATGCTGATTTTTTGAAAACCGCCGCCGCCGCGCGCAAAGGCGGTTTTTGGCAGAAGCTGACCGGCAAAACCATCCCGCAGCATTGCCAAGCCCTGACCGCGCCGTTGCCCGAAGCATCTGCCGATATGTTGTGGGCCAACCTCAGCCTCAGCCGCGCCGACGATATTTTGCCGGTATTGAAAAACTGGGCCGCTGCTTTGAAAACCGACGGATTATTGTTTTTCACGCACTTTGGCCGCGACAGCCTGACCGAGCTGACAGGCCGTCTGAACCATGAAGGCATCGAATGCGAAGCGCCCATGCTGATTGATATGCACGACTTGGGCGATATGCTCGCCGACAACGGCTTTTACGATCCGGTAACCGACACGGCCAAGCTTGAGTTGAGCTATAAAAAAGCCGGGACGTTTTGGCAGGACATGGAAACCTTGGGATTGTGGAATGCGTTGAAATTCAGCAATCCGCAAGCGGCCAAGGAATGTGTGGATAAGATTTTTGCCAACGAAGGCCGTCTGAACATCACGCTTGAAACCGTGTACGGTCATGCCGTGAAAAAATTGGTGTTGCCGCAAGGGGAGAACGTGGTGCAGTTTTTCCCGAAACGGCAGGGCTAGTTTGGCGGTCGTGCCGGTAAGGTTGACACCGAGATTGTGTGTTGTCGAATGCGGTTTGGCGTTTGTATCGATTGCCTGCGCTGATTAATATGTATGAAAAAGGCCGTCTGAAAAGTTTTCAGACGGCCTTTTGTTTGATTCCAAATTAAGCCTGTTTGGCCGCCCATTCGGCCGGAGTGGCGGCAACGGAAATCGACAGCGCGTGCAATTCGTTGCTTTCGAGTTGCGGCTTGAGGCCGTCTTTAATCAGGCGGTGGCGGGCGAGGCGGGCTTTGCCTTCAAATGAGGAGGAAACGATGACGGCGAAGAAGTGATGGCCGTCGCCTTCAACTTCGACGTGTTCGCAAGGGGTAACGCCTTCAATCAGGGTTTTGACTTGTTCGGGTAAAAGCATGGGGGTTCCTTGGGAAATGGTTTGCTTGTAAAAGAGGGCATTATACCGAATCTTGATGAAAACAGGCCGTCTGAAAAACCAAACTTCGGGTTTCAGACGGCCTCGGTCTTTTGAAGCGTCAAATGCTTATTCGTACACTTTCAGCAGCTCGACTTCAAAAATCAAGGTTGCGTGCGGAGGAATCACGCCGCCGGCACCGCGTTCGCCGTAGCCCATTTCGGAAGGAATGGTCAGCTTGCGTTTGCCGCCTTCTTTCATGCCGCCGAAGCCTTCGTCCCAACCTTTAATCACTTGACCGACGCCCAGCGTGATGGTCAGCGGTTGACGGCGGTCGAGGCTGGAGTCGAATTTGGTACCGTCTTCCAGCCAACCAGTGTAATGTACGGTGATTTCTTTGCCTTTGACGGCTTCTTTGCCGTGGCCTTCTTGCAAGTCTTCAATAATCAGGCTCATGATGTTCCTTTCGGATGTATGGTGAAAATTGGCTCAAGATTACCATATTGTGTGGAATCGTGAAACAAAGCCGATTATATGCCCGGCAACAAAAAGGCCGTCTGAAACGGATTTTCAGACGGCCTTTGTTTTGTGCTAAACCTTATTTGTTGTCAGGTCGGGATTTGACATCGGTGGATACAGGCAGCTCAGGCATGGTTCGGGCAGATTCAGGAACATTGCCGGAGAGGGCTTTCAAGAAGGCAACGATGTTTTCAGTTTCTTCCGGAGCCAGAGTTTTACCCAATTGGGCTTTCGCCATGATGTTGACGGCTTTATCCAATTCCCAAACGCTGCCGTTGTGGAAGTATGGATAGGTGCGTTCAACGTTTCTCAAGCCGGGAACACGGAAGAAGAATTCGTCTTCGGCTTTTTTGGTTACGTCCGCACGGCCTTTGTCGTGTTTAGGATCGTCGATGTGTTTCCAGTAAGGACCATCCACCAAACCGAATTTTTGGAACATGGTACCGCCCAAGTTGACGCCGCTGTGACAAGCGATACAGCCGTTGTCTATAAATGCGCGTACGCCTTTGCGTTCTTGTTCGCTCAGGGCAGATACGTTGCCTTTCAGGTAGTCGTCCCAACGGGTCGGGGTCAGCAGGGTACGTTCAAACGCGCCCAATGCGGTGGTGATGTTTTTGAAGGAAACCGCGCCGTCTTCAGGGAATGCGGCTTTGAATTTTTCTTGGTATTCAGGGATACCGGCAATTTTGGCGGCGGCATCGGCTTCGGTCGCGTTGGCCATTTCAACAGGGTTGAGCAATGGGCCGCCGGCTTGTTCTTCCACATCGGCTGCACGGCCGTCCCAGAATTGGCTGCCCAACAAGGCGGCATTCAGAGCAGTTGGGGAGTTACGGGCGCCGAATTGGCTTTTGTGGCCCGCACTGGTCGGCATGTTGTCTACGCCAGCAGTTGCCAAGTTGTGGCAAGAGTTACAGCTGACGGTGTTGCCTTTGGACAGGCGGTTTTCGTACCAAAGTTGTTGGCCGAGTTTGACCTGTTCTTCGGTAAACGGACGGACTTTTTGCATTTCGGCTAAGTCAGGCAAAGGTTTGAACGTAGCTTGCGCGCGTTCCAACAGGGCTTTGTCTTCGGCAGAAATATCGGCGGAATTTTGAGGGGCCGAAACGGCGGCGGTGCTTGCGGCAGTATCGGCAGCGCTCGCGGCAGAAGCTGCTTGAGGGGTTTCGGTTGTTTGAGCCGTTTTCTCACCGCAGGCGGTCAACGCGGCAGAAACGGCCAAAGCCAAAGCGATTTGGTGGAGTTTTAAACGTGGCATAGGAGGGTTCCTTTGTTATGCGTTTGTTATGTCATGGATTGCTGATTGCACCAGCAGTATGCCAACTATAAAAGATAAGGCGGTTTTAATTTTTTTTGTAAATCAACCTTTTAAATTTGATAAATTTTGAAAATATCACTGATAGGGAAATTTATACTATGGAACTTTTTTATTATTTATTTACAATTGCTTAGATAAATTAAGGCCGTCTGAAAAAATAAAATTCAGACGGCCTTTTAGTTTTTATTGATTACGTCCGTTATTCTATTTTAAAAAATCTTAATAAATATGGGGTTATTAAAAAATAAAAATAATTTGCGTTATTAAACATAAAGCGTTATAAATGCGTTAACAAATAAACGTTTCACTTTAGAGTTTTTTATGCTGATTGCTTTATTGATTATGCTGCGCGAGGGCATCGAAGCCGCCCTGATCGTCGGTATTGTTGCCAGTTTTTTGAAACAGTCGGGACACAGCGAGCTGATGCCGAAGGTTTGGCTGGGCGTGTTTTTGGCTTCGGTCATGTGTTTGGGCATCGGTTACGGCATCCATTCGGCAACGGGCGAGATTCCGCAGAAAGAACAGGAATTGGTGGTCGGCGTCATCGGCCTGGTGGCCGTGGCGATGCTGACGTACATGATTTTATGGATGAAAAAGGCCGCGCGTTCGATGAAACAGCATCTGCAGGATTCGGTTCAGACGGCCTTGAACCGCGGCAGCGGCCAGGGTTGGGCCTTGGTCGGCATGGCGTTTTTGGCCGTGGCGCGCGAAGGTTTGGAGAGCGTGTTTTTCCTGCTGGCCGTGTTCCAGCAAAGTCCGACGTGGTCTATGCCGATAGGCGCAGTGTTGGGGCTGTTGGCGGCGGTTGTCATCGGTACGCTGATTTATCAGGGCGGTATGCGCCTTAACTTGGCGAAGTTTTTCCGTTGGACGGGCGCGTTTCTGATTGTGGTGGCAGCCGGTCTGTTGGCCGGTTCGTTTCGCGCGCTGCATGAGGCCGGCGTATGGAATGTGATGCAGGACATCGCTTTCGACACATCGAAATATTTGCATGAAGACAGCCCTTTAGGCGTGCTGCTCGGCGGTTTCTTCGGCTATACCGACCACCCGACCGAAGGCGAAGTCCTGATTTGGCTGCTGTATCTGGTTCCCGTCATGATTTGGTTTTTGCGCGGCAGCGCGCCGGCAAAAACGTTAACTAAATAAAAAGGAATGAAAATGAAAAAATTCAATCTGACTGCTTTGTCCGTAATGTTGGCTCTGGGTTTGACCGCGTGTCAGCCGCCTGAAGCCGAAAAAGCCGCGCCTGCCGCTTCAGGCGCATCCGCTGCCGCCAATGCCGACGGTTCGGTCAATATCGGCGTGAACGATACTGCCTGCGAACCGATGGAATTGACCGTCCCCAGCGGCCAAGTCGTGTTCAACATCAAAAACGACAGTGGCCGCAAGCTGGAATGGGAAATCCTGAAAGGCGTGATGGTGGTGGACGAGCGTGAAAACATCGCCCCGGGTTTATCCGACAAAATGACCGTTACCCTGCTGCCGGGCGAATATGAAATGACTTGCGGCCTGTTGACCAATCCGCGCGGTAAGCTGATTGTTACCGACAGCGGCTTCAAAGACACTGCCAACGAAGCGGATTTGGAAAAACTGTCCCAACCGCTCGCCGACTATAAAGCTTACGTTCAAGGCGAGGTTAAAGAGCTGGTGGCGAAAACCAAAACCTTTACCGAAGCCGTTAAAGCCGGCGACATTGAAAAGGCCAAATCCCTGTTTGCCGCCACCCGCGTCCATTACGAACGTATCGAACCGATTGCCGAGCTTTTCAGCGAACTCGACCCCGTCATCGATGCGCGTGAAGACGACTTTAAAGACGGTGCGAAAGATGCCGGGTTTACAGGCTTCCACCGTATCGAACACGCCCTTTGGGTAGAAAAAGACGTATCCGGCGTGAAGGAAATTGCAGCGAAACTGATGACCGATGTTGAAGCCCTGCAAAAAGAAATCGACGCATTGGCATTCCCTCCAGGCAAAGTGGTCGGCGGCGCGTCCGAACTGATTGAAGAAGTGGCCGGCAGCAAAATCAGCGGCGAAGAAGACCGTTACAGCCATACCGACTTGAGCGACTTCCAAGCCAATGTGGAAGGCTCCAAAAAAATCGTTGATTTGTTCCGTCCGCTGATCGAAGCCAAAGACAAAGCGTTGTTGGAAAAAACCGATGCCAACTTCAAACAGGTTGAAGACATTTTGGCGAAATACAAAAAACAAGACGGCTTCGAGCTGTACGACAAACTGAGCGAAGAAGACCGCAAAGCCCTGCAGGCGCCGATTAATGCCTTGGCAGAAGATTTGGCCAAACTGCGCGGCATTTTGGGTTTGAAATAAGATAACGCGTTTTCAGACGGCCTTTGGATATTGAAAGGCCGTCTGAATCTTATTGTCGCCCACACAAAATATGCTTGAAAACCGACCTTACTTCACACGATTGCAATCTTTCCGTTCCCTGCCAAGGAGCAGACCATGAGCCAAAACAAACAACCGGCACAACCCGAAAAACGAACCCTTTTCAAAACTGCCCTTGCCGCCGGTGCCATCGGCGTTGCCGGTTATTTTGCCGGTAAAAAACAAGGCGAAGCCGCCGCCGAAACCCAAAACAATCAACATTCCGAGCTGGCCTATCCGTGTTATGGCGAGCATCAGGCAGGCATCGTTACGCCACACCAGCTCTTCGGCATTATGTGTGCCTTTGACGTTACCGCCAAAGACGCCAAACAACTTGAAAACCTATTCCGCGTCCTGACCGCCCGCATCGAATTCCTCACCCAAGGCGGCGAATACCAAGACGGCGACGACAAACTTCCGCCTGCGGGCAGCGGCATCCTCGGCAAACAATTCCGCCCCGACGGACTGACGGTTACCGTCGGCGTCGGCAGCAGCCTCTTTGACGACCGCTTCGGCCTCAAAGACAAAAAGCCGAAACACTTGCAGGAAATGCGCGACTTCCCCAACGACAAACTCCAAAAATCGTGGTGCGACGGCGACCTCAGCCTGCAAATTTGCGCGTTTTCCCCCGAAACCTGCCAAGCCGCCCTGCGCGACATCATCAAAAATACCGCCCAGTTTGCCGTGATCCGTTGGAGCATAGACGGTTGGCTCCCTAAAGCCGAACCCGGCGCCATTGCCGCGCGCAACCTTTTAGGTTTCCGCGACGGCTCCGGCAATCCAAAAGTCGAAGATCCCAAAGTTGCCGATCAAGTCCTGTGGACAGGCGTTGCCGCCAACAGCTTGGACGAACCGGCATGGGCGAAAAACGGCAGTTATCAGGCCGTCCGCCTCATCCGCCACTTTGTCGAGTTTTGGGACCGCACCCCGATGCAGGAACAAACCGATATTTTCGGCCGACGCAAATACAGCGGCGCGCCCATGGACGGTAAAAAAGAGGGCGACACCGCCGATTTCGCCAAAGACCCCGACGGCAAAATCACGCCCAAAGACAGCCATATGCGCATTGCCAATCCGCGCGATCCTGAGTTCATGAAAAAACACCTGCTCTACCGCCGCGCCTTCAACTACTCGCGCGGCCTCGCCGCCAACGGCCAGCTCGATGTCGGCTTGGTGTTCATCTGCTATCAGGCCAACCTTGCCGACGGCTTCATCTTCGTGCAAAACCTGCTCAACGGCGAGCCGCTGGAGGAATACATCAGCCCGTTTGGCGGCGGCTATTTCTTCGTCCTGCCGGGTGTCGAAAAAGGCAGCTTCCTCGGCAAAGAGCTTTTGGGCGTATAAATCCGCCGATGGTTTGAATAGATAAATAAAAAGGCCGTCTGAAACCTGATTTCCAGATTTCAGACGGCCTGAGTTTTTTCTATCAAACCAAATGTTCCGCCAAGAAAGCCAATGCGTATTCGACGGCTTGCGCCCTTATTGCTTCGCGGTCGCCTGTGAAAAGCGCGGTTTGCTCAAACGAACCTTCGGGCGTGGCCAGGCCGAACCAGACTGTGCCGACCGGTTTGGCCGCGCTGCCGCCGCTAGGGCCGGCGATGCCGGAAATACTCAAGGCGTAATCTGCCTGCGCGACGGCCTTTGCGCCGCGTGCCATTTCATAGACGGTCTCGCGGCTGACCGCGCCGTGTTTCAGCAAGGTATCGGGCATGACGCCGAGACGCTCCTGTTTGGCTTGGTTGCTGTATGTGACGAAGCTTTGATGAAACCATTGCGAGCTGCCGGAGAGGGAGGTCAGCGCACCTGCAAGCAGGCCGCCGGTGCAGGACTCGGCGCAGGTAACGGTTTGACGGCGGCTGGTCAGGTGTTCGGCGATGGTTTGCAGATGGGACATGGCGGCTCCTTATGGAAAGGGTGGAATGGGGCGGGTGTTCGATCCGCCGGGTTTCAGACGGCCTGAAAGTTGAAATCAGTCTTTCGGCTGAATGAGGTGGACATCACATTGTGGGAATGGGATGTTGATGTTGGCTTCGCGCAGGTTTTCGACGACCTGCTCGTTCAAACCGAATCGGAATAAGGCCAAATCCGCTTCGTTCGTCCATGCCCAAAGCGTGATTTCGATAGCGCTGGCAGCGAGGTTGGTAATGTATACGACGGCAGGTCGTTCTTTGGTTTGAACACATAATGGATGCTCGGTTGCCGCTCTCAATACGGCGGCTTTGGCGGCTTTCAAGTCGCAGGCGTAGTCGACACCGACAACGACTTGGGCGCGGCACAGGGGTAGGGAGGAGCGGTTAGTAATGCTATTGGTCATGACCACGCTGTTGGGCAGGACGACTTCTTCGTTGTCCGGCGTACTCAAAGAGGTCTGCACCATTTTGATTTCGCGGACGATGCCTTCAAAACCGTTGACGCGGATAAAGTCGCCGACTTTAAACGGGCGGAACAGGATAATCAGCGCGCCGGCAGCGAAGTTGGACAGTTGGTCTTTCAAAGACAAAGCCACGGCCAAGCCTGCGCCACCGATCAAGGCGGTAACGGAAGTGGTCGGGATGCCGAGTTTGCCCAGTGCGGCGATGATAACGAGGATCAGCAGGCCGATGTTGGCAACGTTGCCGAGGAAGCTAACCAGCGTTTTATCGACTTTGGCGCGTGTCAACGCGGCTTTCATCAGTGTCACCACGCGCGTGGCGATCCAGCGGCCGATAAAGAAGATGGCCAAGGCGGCCAGCAGGTTCATGCCGAAAGACATGCCAGTTTGGGCGAGTTGTTCCCAACCGGAGAAGGAGGAGAGGACTTGAAGATCGAAATTCATAATTGTGTGTGCGTGTGAAGTTGTTTAAAAGGTTATTGTAAAACAAGGCCGTCTGAAAAACTAATGATTTGTTTTTTCAGACGGCCTTTAATCTTTCTTAAATCTTTTTCAGCTTAACGTAAAACGGTTTTGCTCCAACGGCTCACCCATTGTTTTTGTTTGGTGTTGATGTCGGCGCGATTGGGGGAATCGCTGTGTTTTGGGGTTTGGGCAAACTCGAATACTTTGGGCAGCGGCGTGTTTTTGGCAGCCGGATAGACCCACATTTCGGCAGGCAGGGCTTTTTGCACTTCGCCGCTTTGCAGCCAGCTCACCAGTTTGGCCGCCAGCTCGGGCTGTTTTGCGCCTTTCAAAACGGCCGCGCCTTCAACTTGGCGGAATGTGCCGCCTTTGAGGAAGAGGTTGCCGGTGGGCGGAGTGCTGTATTTGCCTTTGGAGTAGTGGACTTCGGCCGCCGGGCTGGTGGCATAGCTGACCACGAGGGGATAGGCGCCGCCGTTTTGGGTAAAGTCGGTGTAGTAGGCTTCGCTCCAGCCTTTGGCAACTTTCACACCGTTTTGGCGCATTTGTGCCCACCATTTGAACGCGCCTTCTTCACCCATGCCGCCGATGTTGGCCAAGAGGAAGGAGAGGCCGGGCGAGGATGTGGCGGGAGACGGGGTCACCAGAAGGTTTTTATATTCCGGTTTGGTCAGGTCTTGCAGTGTTTGCGGCAGGGGCAGTTTTTTCTGTTCAAACCATTTTTTGTCGTAGTTGATGGTGACATAGGCGTAATCGACGGCCAGCGCATCGGGCAGGGAGGCGGTTACGGGTGCGGATTTGGGTTGGTTTGCGGCGAGGATGCCGGCGGCTTTGGCTTTGCCGATGTTGGCGTTGTCCAAACCGTAAACCGCATCGGCAATCGGGTTGGCCTTGCTCAAAATCAGTTTGTTGAGCATTTCGTTGCCGCTGCCTGCCTTGATGACGGACACTTTGGCATCGTTGGCTTTTTCAAATTGCGCGATGACGGATTGGGGCAGGCTGAAGGATTTGTGCACGGCCAAACGCACTTCGGTTTGGGCGTACAGGTTTGCCGAAGCCAGCAACAGGGCCAAGGCGGACAATTTCAGTTTCATTCTCTTTCCTTTGTGCGGGTAAAATACGAAATATCATAACAAAATTTGCATATCAAGGCACGATATGAATCATTCCCCCGTTTGGCTGTTTGACCTCGACAACACTTTGCACAATGCCGAAACCGGCATTTTCTACATCATCAACCGCGCCATGACCGAATACATGGCAGGCCGTCTGAAACTTTCCGAAGAAGCTGCCTCCCACCTGCGCCAAGATTATTGGCACCGATACGGCGCGACGCTTGCCGGTTTGCAAATCCACCATCCCGAAGTCGATATCGATGAATTTTTGCGTGAAAGTCACCCGCTTAAGCAAATTTTGGCAAAGGTGGAGGGTATGGATGGAACTGATGACGTTTTAGGCCGTCTGAAAGGGCGAAAAGCCGTATTTTCCAACGGGCCTTCGTTTTATGTCCGCGCATTGATTGAGGAGTTGGGCTTGGAAGCGCATTTTGACGGCTGGTTCGGTACGGACGACTTCGGCCTGCTCTACAAACCCAATCCGCAGGCCTATTTCAACGTCTGCCGCCTGTTGGGCGTCAAACCCGAACAGTGCATTATGGTGGACGACAGCGCCGACAATCTGCACCAAGCCAAAGCCTTGGGCATGAAGACCGTTTGGTACGGCGAAAAAGCCCATCCGTTGCCATTTGCTGACGGCATAGTGAAAGATATGCAGGGCTTGCTTGATTTTGCACAAAACCTGCCATTAAGCCTTTAAAAAAACAGTACAATACACAGTATTTCCAACATTTAAAAACAAGGACAACATCATGCGTAAACTCGCTTTAATTCTGACCGCCGCCGCCGTTTTGGCCGGTTGCTCTTGGGAAACCTATACCAACGAATCCGGCCGTACCGCCGTACGCCAAAAATATGCTACCGGCACACCTATCGTTTATCAGGACGGTACTTATTCTAAAAACATGAATTACAACCAGTTCCGCCCTGAGCGCCGCGCCGTCCAATCCTATCAAGCGGATCATGCTGAACACGGCGAACGCGGCCAGCACTGGCAAAAACCGCAATTTGCCAATCAACAGCCAGCAACCGAATAACAATATCCCCAAGGCCGTCTGAAACGGAGTGAAAAACAATCAACACGTGTTGCCACACTTTTCAGACGGCCTCAAACAACGACAACGGAAACCGTATCATGGCTCAGACAGCTTTAAATATCGTCATCCTCGCCGCCGGCAAAGGCACGCGCATGTACTCCAAAATGCCCAAAGTGCTGCACCGCATCGGCGGCCTTCCCATGGTTGAGCGCGTTATCGACACCGCCGCCTCCCTGAATCCCCAAAACATCTGCGTCGTCATCGGACACGGCAAAGACCAAGTCTTAGACACCGTCAAACGCGACGTCGTCTGGGTCGAACAAACCGAACAGCTCGGCACCGGCCACGCCGTCAAAACCGCCCTGCCCCACCTTTCCGCCGAAGGCCGCACGCTGGTGTTGTACGGCGATGTTCCCCTGATTGACGCAGCCACCCTCGAAACCCTGCTCGAAGCCGCAGGCAGCGAAGTCGGTCTGTTGACCGACGTGCCCAACGACCCGACAGGTTTGGGCCGCATCATCCGCGACAGCAACGGCAGCGTAACCGCCATTGTCGAAGAAAAAGACGCCGATGCCGCCCAAAAGGCCGTGAAAGAAATCAATACCGGCATTTTGATTCTGCCTAACGCCAAACTCGAAGCTTGGTTGAACAGCCTCTCCAGCAACAACGCCCAAGGCGAATACTACCTGACCGACCTCATCGCCAAAGCCGTTGCCGACGGCATCAAAGTCCATCCCGTCCAAGTGCGCGCCTCCCACCTCGCCGCCGGCGTGAACAACAAACTCCAGCTCGCCGAACTCGAACGCATCTTCCAAACCGAACAAGCGCAAGAGTTGCTCAAAGCAGGCGTCACCCTGCGCGATCCCGCCCGCTTCGACTTAAGGGGTCGTCTGAAACACGGACAAGACGTCGTGATTGACGTCAACGTCGTCCTCGAAGGCGACATCGAAATCGGCGACAACGTCGAAATCGGCGCAAACTGCGTCATCAAAAACGCCAAAATCGGCGCAAACAGCAAAATCGCCCCCTTCTCCCACCTCGAAGACTGCGAAGTCGGACAAAACAACCAAATCGGCCCCTACGCCCGCCTGCGTCCGCAAGCCCGCCTTTCAGACGACGTACACGTCGGCAACTTCGTCGAAATCAAAAACGCCGCCATCGGCAAAGGCACCAAAGCCAACCACCTCACCTACATCGGCGATGCCGAAGTCGGCAGCAAAACCAACTTCGGCGCAGGCACGATCATTGCCAACTACGACGGCGTGAACAAACACAAAACCGTCATCGGCGATGAAGTGCGCATCGGTTCAAACTGCGTACTGGTTGCTCCTGTTACCCTCGGCAACAAAGTGACGACAGGCGCGGGCAGCGCGATTACCCGCAATTGCGAAGACGGCAAACTCGTTCTCGCCCGTTCGCGCCAAACCGTCATCGAAGGCTGGGTGCGTCCGGAAAAAGGCGATAAGAAGTAAGGCTGCCTGAAAATAAGAAAGACTTAATTCTTAATTAGGACGTATTAATGGAAGAAAACACTGATATAGAACAAGCTCGAAGTTTGGTTATCGAGACATCTAGATTAATGGTTGCATATCGAGACAATAGTGAAAAACTTGTGAATGATGTTCGAAATGAGTTAGACAAATTTTTAATTGAACAACGTCGTATGCTTGTTCAGATGATTAGGGAGGAAGTAACAAAAGAAGTCTCTCAAGCTGTTTATGCTTATGTAAAAGATATGGAAAAAGCCCGTAATCAGATGGCAGATCAAGTTAGAGAATTTAATGGCTACCTTCGGAAAGTACAGGAGGAAAATAATAAAATTTCTTCCCGTTCAGTATGGGTTACATCGCTAACATTGGCAACGTTGGTTATTGGGGGAATTGCATTGATTTGGTTTTATTCGGGAGTTATTCAGAGTAAGAAAATTGATGCAGATATGGTTACACGGATTAATCAAGCAGATATTGTCCGTTGCGGAAATGATTTATGCGCGAGGACAAGTAAAGCTGGAGAAAATGGGTATAGAGTTATTAAAAAACGATGATAATTTATTTGAGCTAAATAGATAGTGAGGATTTTAAACGTGGTAAAGTATTTCTTATATGGATTTTCAAGTTTTTTATTTTTAACAAATGCTTATGCTGGAAGTCAGCCTGAAAGTCTTGCCAAGATAATTTATGAAAAAGAAATAGATTTAAATCAAGATAGAATAAAGGATAAATTAGTTATTGAGGAAAACACGGAAGGTAAAAGAAATTTAAAAATCCTTGTTGAAGATTCTAAAAAACAGTGGAATACAGTTATTGAAAACCGTAATATGGTTTTATGCAAATATTGTGGAGGAGTGAGTACAGGAGATCCTTTGGTTTCGGTTGAAGCAAAAAGAAATGTGTTTGAAATTACACAAGAAGGAGGAAGTCGTGAAAGATGGACTTCTGTATATAGATTTCAATATTCACCTAAATTAAGTACATGGATTTTGAGAAAAGCGAGATTGAACGTGTATGATACGGTAACTGGCAAGAATGAGATAAAAAGGAAAAGTATAAATAGTTCAAAACCAGTAAAACTTCAAGATTTCAATTATGATGAATTTTTTTATAATTAAGTAGAGCGAGTCTATTATGAATAATAATACGAAATTGATGCATGAGGAAAAAATCCTTCAGGAAGCTATGTCGAATGGAATTTCTTCGAGAAAAGAACTGGCCAATCTTCTTGCTCAGGTTGCTCATGAATCTGGTAATTTTAGTACTATGGAAGAAAATTTAAATTATTCTGCTAAAAGATTAGCTCAATTATGGCCCAAAAGATATGCAGATGGAAATCATAATCCAAATGAAAAAGCTTTGAATATTGCTAACAACCCTGAAAAAATTGCTAATGATGTGTACTCCAATAGAATGGGAAATGGTAATTCTAATTCAGGAGATGGTTACCTGTAGAAACTAGTAGCGTTGTTTACAGTATTTCCAGGAGAATACTGAAACATGAACATGCACAAAAACACCCGTCTC